>JAJPZU010000058.1 GCA_021204165.1 Prevotellaceae bacterium | reverse complement strand
ATAAAAAATAATTCTCCAAATATTGTGGAATTTTCCCATGTTCTTCCTATATTTGTAGCGGACTATCTTTGTATGCAGGTGAATCTGTAGGTATATGTGTTTATTCATATCGGCATGGGCTTCGAAGTTGCTTATCTTTACGATGGGGCAAGTTCTATGGTCTGAAGAGTGAGATAAGTAACGAGTACGAATCTCATGCTTGAACCGAGAATGATTATATACTAATCTGATAATCAATTTATATATTAGTCTCTATCTTTTATTTGATACCGTATAGTTCCCATATTCTGTCGGTTTCCCAAAGGTTATTATTATTTTACCCACTGTCTAATAAAAGCTCTTCATTTTGAGGTATGCTGTTAATGTTCTACAATGGGTCTGTTAGAACACCCCCTTGGCGAACTATGATAACCCTAACTTAATGTATTCGGTCCATGATCGGGGTATTAAGCCGCAAGGCATTCTGTAATGTCCGATTTTCTTTAAGAATTTCGGACATTTTATTGCTGCATCAAGAGTAATATCGTATCTTTGCAACTATAATCATTATGGATATGAAGACGATACTGACGAAGGAAATACGAAACATCATAGACCGAAACGGACCGAACAGGCTTTATATGGTGAGTGATTTTGCCCATCTGAATAATGATGGGCTAGTTACTCGTGCGCTTTCCCGATTAGAGAAAGAGGGTGTGCTCATTCGTCTTTCTCAAGGTCTATATCTATATCCATTACGGAATAAGTTCGGTGTACTTCGTCCCTCTATAGAAGATATTGCATACGCTATAGCGGAAAAGGATAAGGCTCGTATTATACCTAGTGGATTGACAGCATTGAACAAATTGGGACTTTCCACACAGGTCACGATGAATGCAGTCTATCTGACAGATGCCACAGCAAGGGAACTTACTATCGGGAACCGTAAAATCATATTCAAGCGCAGCGTACCTCGCAATTTTGCCTACAAGACAGACTTGTTCCCACTTATAGTCGCTGCCATGAAAGAATTAGGGAAAGATAACGTGACAGATGAACAGGTTGCAATCATAAAACAAGCCATTGAAAAATATGGTACTCCTGATGAAATCAAATACGATTACAGCATTGCCCCGCAATGGATTAAACAAAGACTTGCATTATGAATTTTACTAAGCTTACAAAAGAAGAACAACTTACCATTTTGGCTAATGTAGCCGAAGATAAAGGGATTGTGGACAATGCCGTAGAAAAGGACTACTGGGTCAGTATGGTGTTACGTGCCATATTTTCTTTGCCGTATGCAGCAGCTTTTGTTTTCAAGGGAGGAACAAGCCTTAGCAAAGGTTGGGGATTAATAGAACGGTTTTCGGAAGATATTGACCTTGCAATAGATCCCCAATATCTTGGCTTTACAAATATTGAGACTAAAAGTCAACGGACTAAGTTGCGGAAAGACTCCAAGAAGTTCATAGATGGCTCTTTCGCGCTCGACGTTGAGACCAGATTAAAAGAGTTTGGGCTATCAGAGAGCTGTAAGGTTATAGTTCCGGAGACATCTGTCAGTGACCTTAATCCTGTAGTCCTGTTTGTCGAGTATAATTCAGTGCTGCAAACGAAAATGCAATATATACCCGAGCGAGTCAAAGTTGAGATAAGCTGTCGTTCACTCATGGAACCGTCAGAAGATGTGAAAATGCGTTCTATGATAGAAGAGGCTTATCCAGGTGAAGAGTTCTCATTACCTATATTCACTGTTCCTACCGTAGTGCCAGGACGAACATTCCTGGAAAAGGTTTTTCTTTTGCATGAAGAGTTTAACCGTCCCAATGGCTGTACGCATATCGAACGTATCACACGACACATGTATGACATTGTAAAGATGATGGATAAACCGTTTGCCTCCGAAGCAATGAACAACAAGACACTGTATGAGGATATTGTGTTGCACCGTAGCCAATTCACCGCATGGAGCGGTCTTGACTATACGACACACTTACCGCAGACGATAAATTTTGTACCACCTGCACATATAATGACCGCATTACAAGACGATTACCGCCAAATGCAAATTGGCTTTATCTATGCAGAATCGCCATCATTTGATGAAATCATGGAAAAGCTAATAGAACTTCAAAACAGATTTAAATACGTAATACAGTGGAAATAAATATTAACCCATTGGCGGAATTAAATCAGTGCGTATTTGACTCTGCCGATGGGTCTATTATTAATATAGTTGAGATATTGTAAGCAGGTAAACGCACTGATTTTACCAATCACTCTTGCGAAAAGTCCATCTTCCTGTTTGGCATAGTTTCTTATCATCATGAACCGGTCTGTAAGTTGTGAGAAAGTAGTCTCAATCCTCTTCCTCGCTTTAGCAAAAGGGATGAACTGAGGTTTCCAGTCCTTTTGATTCAGCCTGTATGGAACTTCCAACTTGATGTTGGCCGTTTCAAACAAATCCAATTGTACGCTTTTGCTGATATAGCCCCTGTCGCCGAAGATGCTGCAGTCGTGGTATTCCCACTTCACATCATTAAGATAGTTGATGTCATGGACAGCCGCTTTGGTGAGGTCGTACGAGTGGATTACTCCACTTAAACCACAGATTGCGTGAAGTTTATATCCGTAACAGTATGAACATTGTGAGGCACAGTAGCCGTAACCGGGTGATGTTTCATGCTCCCTGCCCATCTTGCAGCGTCTGGCTCTGGCTATCCTGCATACTTCTATGGGTTTCGAGTCAATACAGAACATCTCCTCGTCGCCGTCTATCTCCATAGCCACATTCTTGCGAATGGATTCGCACAGAGGAGCGGTGATTTTCCTCCTGTCATTATATTGACGTCTGGAGATAAGGTTGGGGAATGAAGAACGATACTCCGCCAACTTATGGAACAGATAGTTTTCGCTGTCGATGCTTAACGCCTCGGCTGTGAGATTCAGGGCAACGACCTCCAAGTCAGAGAAACGGGGTACAACTCCTCTACGAGATACATTGCCATGTTCATTAACCAAGTTTTTGGAGAATCGCTTGCATATCTCATGAAATTTAGCGAATATTGCATAAAGGTTGTGCATACGATGATTTGAAATTAATAGATTGACCACTACTAATTCACACAAAATCTGTGATATGTACAACTTTTTAATCGTCAATTATTTACTAATTTAATTCCGCCAACGGGTGAACGTAATAAAAATAGACGAGTTTGTATATCACATTTATAATATTACTTATGATGAGGTGTTAATTGTTGACCCCAATATACCAATTACTCGCGAAGAATATGATAACTTCAAAATCTGAAAATGATATGGCAAAGACAAATAAACTTGAGAAACTTTACCAAACAGTTGCCAACTGCGAAGAACTGGGACTTGATTTACCGAATGGTGTGATTGACCAAATCACAGCAATGGAGGAACAGCTAATAAAGGACGAGGTTTTGCCACTTATACACGATAATATAGAACCAACACTAAAACAAGTGAAACGTCCTCTTGTGCTTGTTGTTGAATACGCCCCGAAGGGTACATTGCGTGTAAATCTTTCGAGAAAGGTTAATATCACTGCCCAAATTTCTGATGCCAAAGAGATTACTCCTGATCCCATAGTGGAGCATACTGAGAAGAAAAAAGGTGGTAAGAAAGTGGTACTCAATCCTCGCACTCGTCTTCGAATCACAATGCCTGATGGTCATATAATTGAAGAAAGTACAGCACAGGAAACACTGCGCCAATTTATTTTGTCAGTAGGTGTAGATAGGGTTAGAGCAGTCGGCTTGAAGGTAAACAAGGTGCCTCTCGTTTCAAACACGATAGACTCCAAATACAAAACTTCTCAGAAATCTCTCGGAAGAGGATGGTACTTGATGACGTGTAGCGATACCGCTACAAAAAAACGGCAAATTGAAACAATCGCCACAGCAATTGGCATTGACGTTAATGTTGATATTGTCTAAATAATAGCATTTCCCCTCGTTGATAATGTATAATAAAATCTCTAAAGAACTATTTTATCACTACCAGTCACAAGCATTGTTAAACAACAATTTTTGTGAGAACGAATGGGTTTGGCTTTATAAAAGTGAGAGTTTCTCACCTATTGAAAAAGTTGAATTATCCAACCGCTTATGGACGTACATTGCTTCTGCTGATGTATGCAATGATGCTTTGTTAACAGTCGAACCCGAATATCAGGAATACGAACGTTCTGCATTGTATGGTGACAACACGTTTAAGAGTTATAAAAAAGATGGATTTGAACCATTAGTGACAGTAATGAATTTTTATGCAACAAAACCTTCATTACGCCAAATTCGTATTCATGAAGATTTCATTCATATGTTTCACCTCTATGAGAGTTCTGATAACAATGGAAATAAAAATTATATTTGGTTCGAAAGCGGAGATAGTAAAATAATTATCACTATTTCAAATAATGAAGTTAAAATTAAACACCAATTTTTAGTTGATTTTCTTGCAGCAAAGAAAATGAATTTGGTGTGTGCTGTACATTCTGAACTGAATATACCTCCAGATTTATGTAATCTAATAGATTGCGAATATAAACTTACAGGTCCGGCGGGAGTGACAAAGAATAGTGAAAATACAATTATAAATTTCTCAGTTAGCCTTACCGCCGGTGTTGAATTTCAAAGTTGGTTTATAGGGAAAAAGATTGTGCCTTATAAAAACTTTGGAGAATTTAAATCCTCATTTGATAGTCAGTATGCAGACTTCATTGTTGGATATGACCCAAACAATTGTGAGGAAATTAAAATCTCTTGTGCTGATGATAGCCATAAGTATTCTCGCACCTATTTTAAGAAAGAGGTGTTAGAAAAATATAGATCTGATGTAAATGCTACGATAGAGCCTTACAGGATATCTTCAACCTATTTTTCTCTAAAATGTGACAATGACAATATTGATTTTATTTGGGCATATTTGAAAGAACTACGTTGTTTACCATACACAGAGCAACTTCATTGGGCAAGTTATAATATTCTTCAGAATAATTATACTGAGTCCCAATTTTATCAGAAGAACCAAGAATGTTGGAATCACGAGTATTCTTCTCCTGATTTTGTCTTTCGTGAGGCCTTTCGTGAGGTCAATAAATTGTGGGAACAAAAGTTTGATTGGAAATTGTTTAAACCAACAACAGGGGTTCAAGCTAATGTGTTAGAGCGAATATTTATTCTCAGTTCTAATAGCATTGTGTGCTTCAGAAATCTTGTGGAGCAAATGAATCTTTTGCTTTCCGAGAGTATCGATGTTAGCGAGTTAAACAAGATTGAGTTTCCAATTCCTAATGACAAAAAAGACTGTAAAGCGATAATGAAGCTCAACTACTTTTTGGAATATCACAATCAATCCAAAACTCCTCTTGTAAATTTTTTATTGCAGTTAGATACTCTTAGGTCAGAGTTTACCGATACCCATAGAAACGATTCCAAAATGAATAGCAAAAAACTGCAAAAAGCACTTGATTATTTTGGAATCAATAATAATGGAAGCGACTATAAGTTAGGAGCTATACAATTGTTTGAGAAAGCTACAGAAGCATTTGTCTGGTTTAAATCAGTTGTGGCATCAATGGAGTAATTCAATTAAAGCCTTGGGCAAAATGACACTTTCTGTTACTTGGAGACCGCTTGGGTAGTTGTCACTTTCGCTCTACAATAAGGGCTGTCTCTTTTGTGAATTTGTCTATTAGGAGATAGTTTTAAAAAGTTACTCTAAACAATTGCTCCCATGGACGCAAAAAAGTTCATATTTCTCCTGCTTTGACTATATCATCGCCTTCTATTTGATGGTTTCTTGGAGTATTTATCTTTATCTTGCCTAAATATACACGAATACAACCACTAACCATACACGGAGGAGTCTGTCACTCCCCCAAAACACCACTTTTTTTAATGACAAAATGATATTTTCGCCCAAAATGAAAATTTAACATTTGAAGCCGTTTTTTGCCGAGGACGAAGAGACGAAAATTTTAACTTTGGGATAACTAATTGATAATCAATAAAATACAAAACTTGTAAAATCGCTCAAAAAATCGCGCCGGACGCAATTTTTTGATAAAACAGAGTATTTTAGTAATCTACTGACTACCAGTTGATTACACCTAATTTTGCCATTTCAACCCCCAAACACCGCCCTAAAACCACCCGCTTTTCAGTTTTTGTTCAGACACACTCCCAAACCAGCCAATTACACACTTCTTAACATTTCATCTTGTCAATGCCGTTTTTTTCCTCGAAATTCGGTGTTTTTTTCATTTCACCGCAGTGTTTTTAAATTTTCACCGCGGT
>JAJPZU010000204.1 GCA_021204165.1 Prevotellaceae bacterium | reverse complement strand
TTGAAAAGACTATGAAGCGGATGTATAGCACTGACACCCAATACGGTAACTTGGCACCTCCCCTAAGTTAGGGGAGGTGGCGCGGTAGCGACGGAGGAGTCTGTCGAATACGTCTGCAAATATATACAAGTCACGTATGATGAGTCTGTGAATACATCTGCTACTATATACAAGTCACACTCCACTAAACATACATGAGGAGTCTGTGAGTGCGTTCAACTCATCACATCCAGAAGAGACTCTCTTGTTGTGCATGAATAGCCTTGCTTGTCCTGTTTCGTTAGATTTATGAGACCTATTTTCTGATAAAGTTTTCTGTTTTTACTTTGTAATATATTTATAATCAGTGTGTAATCTCTTTATGCCATGCTCTAAAGTGTTCAAAAAGTAAAATCAGGATATAGAGTAACTTTAAATAAAAAGTTTTTTTTCTTGCTTTTTATGCACTATTTATTGAAAGAATATGTACATTTGCAATGTCGATACGGTGACATGTGTGAGATGCTATAAAGAAGTGTCTGTGTGTGTCAGGGAATGCCGTCATAAGCGGCAGCTGTACCCGCAGCTGTAGTCCTTAGGGTGAAACATAACCACTGCCTCTCTCGTAGGTGATTTTATATTTGTGCTATGGGCAGGGTGGGAAGGAGTTTCACCGTTATTGGGAGAGCTAGAAGACCGACCGTAGTATAGGACATTGGAGCATGACACTTCCCGGGTAATGGAGGTATTGCTAAATCATTTGTTAAAAGGAACGTGTAGTGATTGCTGTACAGGTGGTGCCTGCCGCTTGTAGGGGAGGGGTGCGCCGCTCTTATTTCTTATGTGTGCTTCTTTGGACATGATTTATGAATGTGAAACTATTGTTAAATAAATTATAATTATTCTACTGTTATGAACTATGCTGAGATTACTATCATAAAAAGAGATGGAAAGCATGAGGATTTCTCCATCAGTAAGATAAAGAATGCCATCCAGAAGGCATTTGTCGCAACCAACCGCGCTGTAGATGAGAAGGAGATAGCTTCTCTTACCATGTGTGTGATAGACGCTTTTACCGAATGTACATTGTCGGTGGAGCAGATTCAGGACATCGTGGAGCGGGTGCTGATGAAAGATTATCCGGATGTGGCAAAAAAGTATATCCTTTACCGTGAGTGGAGAAACACGGAGCGCAACAGGAAAACCAAGATGAAGCGCGAAATGGACGGCATTGTGGCTATTGACAAGAACGATGTCAATCTGTCGAATGCCAATATGAGCAGTCACACGCCCGCTGGACAGATGATGACATTTGCTTCTGAGGTGACAAAAGACTATACATACAGGTATCTGCTTCCGAAGCGTTTTGCTGAAGCACACCAGCAAGGGGACATACACATACACGATTTGGATTATTATCCTACGAAGACAACCACTTGTATTCAGTATGACTTGGCGGACCTCTTTAACCGAGGATTCCGTACCAAGAACGGCAGCATACGTACTCCGCAGTCAATACAGAGCTATGCGACGCTTGCCACCATTGTCTTTCAGACGAATCAGAACGAACAGCATGGCGGACAGGCAATACCGGCTTTTGACTTTTTCATGGCTCCCGGTGTGCTGAAGTCGTACAGGAAGAATCTTGTGAGCTATTTGTCGCTTGCTGCTTCTGTGGAAGGTACGGAACTTGACGATGAATCGTTGAAAAACATTGTCGGCGAGCATGTCCATTCAATAGAAATGAAAGAGGAGGACAAACAGAATTTGCAGGCCGCTGTGCGTTCAGCAGGGGTGAATCTTTCGGACAGTGCCTTTGCTTCTATCTTGAATAAGGTGTATATGCAGACCTGCAAGGATACGCATCAGGCGATGGAGGGGCTTATCCACAATCTGAACACCATGCACTCAAGAGGCGGTAATCAGGTGGTCTTTTCGTCTATCAACTACGGAACAGACACGTCGCCGGAGGGACGTCTTGTGATGTCAGAATTGATGAATGCCACGATAGAGGGACTTGGACCTAAAGGAGATGTACCTGTGTTCCCTATACAGATATTCAAAGTGAAGGACGGGGTGAGCTATGACGAAGAGGAGTTTCAGGAGGCTCTCACGGATATTGAAGGAGTGGTCAATGGCACTCATAAATTGCGCACTCCGAATCTGGATCTTCTCATCAAGGCTTGCAAGACTACCGCTAAGGCTCTGTTCCCGAACTTCATGTTCTTGGATACTCCTTTCAGCAAGAACGAGAAATGGCGGGCGGACGATCCGGAACGCTATAAATACGAACTTGCCACGATGGGATGTCGCACCCGTGTGTATGAAGATTTGTGGGGTGAGAAAACCTCTCTCGGACGTGGAAATCTCTCTTTTACGACAATGAATATGCCTCGTCTGGCAATTGATGCGCGCATTGAAGCTGAAAATTCTGCTCCTGAAAATGCCAATCCTGACTTCATCGAGTCGGAGGCACGGCGGATATTCATTGCGAAGGTGGCGGACATGGCTCAGCTGATAGCCGACCAGTTGTATGAGCGTTACCAATATCAGCGCACAGCTCTTGCGCAGCAGTTCCCTTTCATGATGGGAAATGATGTGTGGAAAGGCGGAGGAAAGTTGAAGCCTAATGACACCGTTGGCGACCTTTTGAAGCATGGAACTCTTGGCATCGGTTTTATAGGAGGGCATAATGCCATGATGGCATTGTATGGCGAAGGTCATGGAAAGAGCCGCAAGGCTTGGGACACGCTCTATGAAGCTGTTCAGACAATGAAGGCGGTTGCAGAAAGAAATCGTGCGGAGCGTCAGCTTAACCATTCTGTTCTTGCCACACCGGCAGAGGGACTCAGCGGACGCTTTACGAAGATGGATCGCCGACGCTACGGGGTGATAGAAGGAGTGAACGACAGAGACTACTATGTAAATTCTTTCCATGTCGATGTGAAGGAGAACATCAGCATTCTGGATAAGATTCGTAAGGAAGCCCCGTTCCATGCACTTACGCTCGGCGGTCATATTACATACGTGGAGCTTGACGGGGAGGCAAAGAAAAATGTTCGTGCCATTGCCAAGATTGTGAAGGTCATGCACGACGAAGGCATTGGCTATGGTTCGATAAACCACCCTGTCGATACATGCCATTCCTGCGGGTATCATGGAGTCATCTATGGCAAGTGTCCTATTTGCGGAAGTGACAATATCCTTCGTATGCGCCGTATCACCGGCTATCTGACCGGCGATCTTTCTACGTGGAACAGTGCAAAACGTGCGGAAGAGCGCGACAGAGTGAAGCACTGTTGATGTTGACACGCAAATTTGTGGCTTGTAATTGACGCTGATTTTGTAGTCATGAATATTATAAATACGTATAAGGAGACAATCGTTGACGGTGATGGACTGCGCTATTCTATTTATATAGCAGGGTGTAGCCATCACTGTCCGGGGTGTCATAACCCGGCATCATGGAATCCGAAAGCGGGAGAGCCTCTTACGGAAGAGCGTCTTTGTGGAATCATAAATGAGATAAAGTCGAATCCTCTTCTTGATGGCATTACTGTTTCGGGGGGAGACCCTTTCTTTCATCCGGAAGAGACGCTTGTGCTTCTGCGCAGACTGAAGCAGGAGACAGGGCTGAATCTGTGGTGCTATACGGGCTATACGATAGAAGAGATTGCGGCTTCTCCCGAACTTATGGCGCTTCTTCCTTATATAGATACTCTTGTGGAGGGACGATTCGTGCAGTCCCTCTATTCCCCTTTTCTTGATTTCAGGGGAAGCAGTGACCAGCGCATAATAGATGTAGCGAAGTATCTTTCGGGATATTCTATATAAATTAGAAGCTGTTTTGAGATTGTTTCAAAACAGCTTCTAAAAGGATAATCAGAATTTGTCTGCAAGGGCGGCAGCTTGAGCGCAACCGTCGGTCTTGTTAATGTCGCCTTCGTCAAGCACACCGGGAACGAGGACTTCGCCTGCAATGTCCCACTTGAGCAGGGCGGCTGTGCGTTCCATCGGAATCTTTACACCGTCCATTACGTCCATTTCATGCTCCTCACAACAGCAGATAAGCCCCATCTTCTTGCCCGCGACATCTTTGCCGCCTATAACTAATGAGAACATGCGGTCAATTATACCTTTAATCTGCGATGGAATTGAGTACCAATAGACAGGCATCGCATAGACAATAGCCTGTGAATCGAGGATGTGGGGCGCGATGAGATTGAAGTCGTCGTCAAACGAGCAAGCCTTGCCGGTCTTGAAACAAGTCATGCAGGCATGGCAGCCGCCTATTTTCATCATTGCTGCGTCGAAACGCACTACTTCGTGTCCCTTGGCTTCTGCGGCCTTGATGAAGGCATCGACCATGGCAAACGTGTTGCCCTTCTTACGGGGAGAGCCGGTAATTACTGTAATTTTCATTTCTCTATGTTTATAGTGTCGGAATTTTGATTGTAGGCTTTGGCAACGCATTTCCATTCACCGCCCAGTTTGAGCAGGAGGAGGAAATCAGTGAAGTCGATACGGTCGCCCCAGCCTTCTTCGAGCACACGGACAACGGCAACAGTTTCTTCTACAGCGAGCACATCGATGCGCGCCTTGAAATTCTCACCACTGTGGACTGTGTCAACATTATGGTAAAACTGCTCTATCGAACCATGCTCAAGCGCACCATCGAGGATGCCGAAAAGCACCGCGTCATCGGTGAAAAGAGTCCGTGCATACTTGCTGTCGCCTTCTGCCACGCTCTTTACAAACTTCATGGCAGCTTCCTGTACAGCCTCATATTCTCTAATTGAATCTCTCATAATATATCTTCTGTTTTCATTAATCGGCGGCAAAGTTACGGGATAATACTAATACGGGCAAGTACCGAAAAATTATTCATATACTGAATTATTTTTCGGTATATCTCTGTTGTGAAAGATTATACTTACCTTTGCATCTATAATAACGAAAAAACAATGTACGAAAGAAAAATACCTGTCGATTTGAGCTGTCCGCTTCGGTTGACCATGAGCCTGATAGGTTCCAAGTGGAAGTCTTGCATATTGTATGAACTGCGTGATGTAGCCATGCGTCCGAGTGAATTGCATAAGGCTCTGCCCGAAGCCACACCGCGTGTACTCGATTTACAGCTGAAAGAGCTGGTGGATGACGGTCTGGTAGCCAAAACCATTTACCCGGAACTTCCGCCACGTTCTGAATATTCCATTACAGAACTCGGACAATCGCTCCTGCCAATCTTTGATGCCATGATTGCATGGGGAGAAGCAAATCAGAGCCTGTTCGTTAGGAAATATGGTCAGGAGTAGCGACTATACCATGTTGGGAGTCAAGGCAATGAGAGTTATTGGAGATTGCGCGAGTTGGAGATTGTGCAAGTTGAAGAGAAGACAATACGGGCATCGTAACCGATGAAACTTGACGGAATCAGCCCAAAAGAACCTTAAAAGTTCTGAAGGAAGTGTACTACATTTTATCTTGAAATAATTTTAGAACAACTTCTAATACGAAGAGTGTCTTCTCTTCTTTTTACTCGTCTTCCAGTTCACATCCGTGAAAATCCATTTTCTCTTTGGCTTTTTCCTTGGATAAACAGAAATATGTACATGTAGCTTTTGTACACAATGTTCCTTCTGAATTGTATAAGCAGGCTTCAATAAAAGCTATGTTTCGTACTTGCTTCACAAGATGAGCGCGTAAGGTCAGACAAGAGTCTGATGTCAGTACGGGTTTGAGATATTGCGTCTCCATTCTTGATGTGACTCCTGTGGTTTGCAACTTCCTTGTTACCACCCATCCGCTTATTTCATCGAGCAATAACGCTTGGATGCCTCCGTGCAACGTGTCTATCCAGCCTTGAAATTGAGGCTGTGGAGTCCATTTGCTCACAATGTCATCACCATCCTCGTAAAATTTGAGTTTTAACCCTATATCATTGTTCGGGCAACAACCGATACATTTATAACCATCTTTGTGAATCCAAGGATTTTTAATCTGTTTCATTATCTTGTTTTTATGTTCTTTTTCTTTGCAAAGATAACCTTATTTGAAAACATGGCATGGGAAAAGACACTAAGGAATGGCTTGAGAAGCTTTTTCTTTTTGTTTTTATGGTTGGTGAGGGGGCTGACCGACTCTTTATGCTTCTTGTGTGGGTACATTCACAGTTTCCTCATGTGTGACTTGTATATATTGGCAGATGTATTCGACAGACTCCTAATATGTTGTGCGGATGTTTTGTGGGTGTATTCGACAGACTCCTCATGTGTGACTTGCATGTATTTGCAGACGTCTTCGACAGACTCCTCCGTCGCTACCGCGCCACCTCCCCTAACTTAGGGGAGGAGC
>JAJPZU010000269.1 GCA_021204165.1 Prevotellaceae bacterium | reverse complement strand
ATAACTAAAATAGCATTCTTTTTGTCAAAATGGAATACCCCTCAAAAAAACGTATTCAAAAATTTTTTTATGGGGACTAATATTGACTGTGGCAATATATGAACCGGAAACTTCCATTTTCTTGTCTATTGCAATCTTTTAAGCACTTTCCGGCTCAACAGACAGACGATATGATGCCTTATGCAAGTGTGCGTTTTTTCGATACCGTCCATAATCCTGTATATGTGAGCAGTCCGTTGAACATGAGCATTTCATATCCGAACTTATACCCTGTGGCATTCAGTGTGAATGAGTCTATGACATAGCACACGATGGGCGACAAAATGGTGATGAGCGGCACGAAGCGTCCGCGAGGCAAGCGTCGGGTGGTCATGCCGAAGGCAAAAAGTCCGAGCAGAGGCCCGTAAGTGTAGCTTGCGATTACATAGATGGCATCAATCACACTTGTGCTTCCTATGGACTTGAAGGCAAGTATGAACACGACGAATATGACCATCATGCAGACGTGGACTGTCTTGCGTATCTGTTCCCTGTGAGGATAAAACCGTTTGCCTTTGTTTTCCACGTCAAGAATGTCAATGCAGAAACTTGTGGTCAGGGCTGTCATGGCGGAATCTGCACTTGAAAAGGCTGAGGCTATTATTCCTATGGAGAACAGCACAAGAACCGTTTGCCCCATTCTTCCGCTCACGATGAAGTCGGGCAGCAGGGAGTCTCCGCTTGCAGGAAGCGGTGTGCCTGTCTTTGCGTAGAGCATGGTCATCAGTATGCCGAGCGACAGGAAAAGAAAATTGACGGGCATGAAAAGAATGCCGTAGCTGCACATGTCCTTTTGTGCGTCCCGAAGATTCTTGCACGTGAGGTTCTTTTGCATCATGTCTTGGTCAAGACCGGTCATGACGATGACGATAAATATTCCGCTGAGGAACTGTTTCAGAAAATGCTGTTTGGAACTCCAGTCACTAAATTCAAACATACGGCTGTGGCTGTCATTCCATATTGCAGAGAAGGTGTCGCCGACATTCATGTCGAGCATGGAGATAGTTTTATACAGTATGAGTAGGAGTGTGAGGATGAGGCAGAGTGTCTGCAAAGAATCAGTCCATACGAGTGTGCGTATGCCGCTTCGCCGGGTATAGAGCCATATCAGCATCAGGGTGGCGATGACTGTGGCGAAATAGGGAATGCCCAGTGCGTCGAACACATATTGTTGGAGTATGAGGCAGACGAGATAAAGGCGCGCGGCGGCTCCTGTCAGCTTGGACAGAATGAAGAACGAAGCACCTGTAATTCTGCTTTCTGTCCCGAACCGGGTGTCAAGATAGCTGTATATGGAGGTAAGCCCGTGTTTGTAATACAGCGGCAGCAGCACGAAGGCCACAGCTATATATCCGAAGAAAAATCCCATGCACATCTGCATGTAGGTCATGTCTATGGCATTGACCATTCCGGGTACGCTGATGAATGTCACTCCCGAGAGCGATGCGCCTATCATGCCGAATGCCACAAGCTGCCAAGGCGACTGCCTGTTTCCGCGGAAGAAAGCGTCGTTCCCGCTTCTTCCTGTGAGGCTTGAAATCAGCAGCAGTATGCCGAAATATATGGCGATGGTGATGAGGATAGTCATGTTTCTGTCACGTTTTGCGGTTGGTTTGTAGTTTTGTCACTTCTTGTTTGTGCTTGCAAAAGTACAGATTTTATCCGGCAATTATACTTTGCTGCCTTGGTTTTTTGTGCGCGACGGGATTACATGTCCTTGAGATATTGCTCCTTGAATATATCTACGCACAGAACAAACATGGACAGCAGCAGTGGCCCGAACACAATTCCCATGAAACCGAACAGCGACAGTCCGATGATGACTCCAAAAAACGGTTATCAACGGATGGGCGTCTGCCATCTGTTTCTGTAGGATGAAGCGAATCAGATTGTCGCTGCTGCTTATGACCACCACTCCGTATGCGGCAAGCCAGACGGCATTCCCCCAGTCGCCGGATACAGCCATGTAGATGGATAGCGGAAGCCATATAATCATTGTGCCGACAAAGGGAATTATGGTGGCGAAACAGGTGAGCAGACCGAAAAGCAGCGGATAAGGGGCATTGAAAAGATAATATCCGGCAATGGCGACACCGCCTTGGATGATAGCCAGCAGTGGGATGCCCAGTGAGTTGGACTTCACTATCCGGTTTATCTCATGCCGTATCTTGCGTTTGTTGTGTTCGCTGAACGGGAGAAGTTCATAAATATATTGTTCCATATTTTTGCCGCCCTTCAGCATGTAATAAAGCACAAAGACCATCATCATGGCATTGATGATGAAGTTGTTGATGCTTCCCATCAACGATTGTCCTATGTCCGGAATGAGTGATGCGATATAGGATATGTTTTCCCGGCTCATAAGTTCGTATCCGGTTTGGTCGTGAACCCATTGTGACGCATTGTTTATACTGTCGATGACTTGTTCTGTGTTCATGTCCATGTTTTGCAGCTTCGTTATCAGAAACCATATCATGAGTGACAGTGGGACAAGGAAGCACAGTATGGCCTCAACCACAAGTATCATGGCAGTGGTTCCTTTCTGGAACTTCTTGTGCTCCGTCAGGAAAATCATCTGGTTTCTTTGGATGGTGTATATGGCGAATGCGCCGAGCACTCCGCCCATCAGGGAGAAGAGATTGATGACCAGAAGTGTCCCCAATCCCAGAACGAGAAATATAAGTGAGTATCTCCAGTATTGTTCCTTTGCTTTTATATTCATGGTGTTTCTTCCTTTGCCATTGAATAACAAGGAACATTGGATTTTTGTTCGTGGGGTTGACTGCTGAAAGATAGGGGATAAGCAGAAAATAAGGAAAAGTTCTTGGGTGGGCAGGGTGAGTTTTCCGGAAAGGTGCAGAAGAATCTGCAACAGTTTTTTGTCCTGTTGCAGGTTTTCTGTATTCAATGGTTAAAGGAACACGAAATAGACTGCCATCACGAGGCAAAGGAATGCGGCAAGGTGGTTCCAGTGGAGCGACTGCCCTTGAAACATCATGGTGGCGATGACGGTGAAAATGATGAGAGAAATGACCTCCTGAATCACTTTCAGCTGCATCAGGTTGAAAGGGCCGCCGTTGCCTACGAAGCCTATTCGGTTGGCCGGTACTTGACAGCAGTATTCCGCCAAGGCTATTATCCATGAGAAAAGGATGACTCCGATGAGCGGCCAATTGGACGACACACCTGTTTGTTGTAGCTTCAGGTGTCCGTACCAAGCTAATGTCATGAAAATGTTGCTGCAAATGAGCAGCAGAATGGTGTATAGTACATTCATATTATATATTGTTTTAGGTTTTACCCGAGTTATGCTGTTTCCATTTTTTCAAAAAACGTGCGAAGATAATTAAATCTGTGCTCATAGCTTATAGGTTAAACAACAATTTTTCAATGACAGTGTGCATATTGCTTATATTGAAGCGGTGTGAATAAAGACAGTTCGGAAATAAATGACTTTTTAGCCGCTCATAACCCTTTTGAGTACTTTTGTCCCTTTTTTTTAGATATTTACGGAGATTATTAGTAATATTGCACATGCTAATACTGCTTGTATTTTTAATCAGATAAATAGAAGAATATGACTTTGAAACAGAAAATCGGATTGTTTTCTGCATTTTTGTGTGCAACATCATTGGGTGTTGGGGCACAAGAAAGGCATGAACTGAAATTACGTTATGACCGTCCTGCCGACTATTTTGAGGAAGCACTTGTGTTAGGTAACGGAACATTGGGAGCTACTGTCTATGGAGGAATCTTTCAAGACAGGATTTCGCTCAACGACATCACGCTGTGGACCGGAGGCCCGGAAGGGGAACCTTATAGCCCGGAGGCATACAAGGCTTTGCCGGAGATTCGTGCGTTGCTGGACGAAGGAAAGTATGGGGAGGCAAATCGGGCTAACCGGAAAATTCAGGGACATTATTGCGAGAATTATCAGCCGTTGGGAACGTTGATAATCGACTATGACATGAACGGCGGACCGAGGGCTGAAGGTTATGAACGCTGGCTTGACATCAGTAATGCCACGGCGCACAGCGGATATAAGGCAGGAGGAGCAGAGTTCACAAGCGATTATTTTGTGTCTGCACCCGATTCTGCTTTGGTGGTACGGTTGAAGTCAGGTTCTGCGTCTGGAATCCATGCACGTGTGTCGTTCACATCTCTTCTGCCTCATTCTGTGACTCCTACAAAGGACGGACTGTCGGCAGAAGGATATGTGGCTTATCATTCGTTCCCGAATTATTACAGGGGAGTAGATAAGACGCATTTGTATGACCCGGAGAGGGGTATGCGTTTCCGCACATTGCTGAAAGTGATGCCTGTCGGTGGGCGAGTGAGCAGTTTCCCTTCGGGCGATGTGAAGATAGACGGATGTCGCGAAGTGTTGATTGTACTTGTCAATGCAACAAGCTTCAACGGTTTTGACAAAGACCCTGTGAGGGGGGGGTAGGAACTATCAGGCTGAGGCTGAGAGACGATTGAATGCTGTTGCGGCAAAAAATATGAAGAGTTGCGTGGGGCACATATTGCAGACTACAAGAATTATTTTGACCGTGTGGAACTCAGTCTCGGAACAACGGCTGATTCCATAGCTTCCCTCACGACAGACCGCCAGTTGCTGCTATATACAGACCATCAGCAGGCGAATCCGGAACTTGAGGCTCTCTATTTCCAGTATGGTCGCTATCTGCTCATTTCATGTTCGCGTACACCGGGAGTTCCGGCTAATCTTCAGGGACTATGGAATGAGAAGATTCTTCCGCCGTGGAGCTGCAACTATACCAGCAACATCAATCTGGAAGAAAACTATTGGGCTTCGGAGACCACGAATCTGAGCGAGATGCATCAGCCGATGCTCGACTTTGTGAGGAGCCTGAGCCAAGGTGGCGCACAGACGGCAAAGGCTTATTATGGGGTCAACAAAGGATGGTGTCTGGGACACAACACGGATATTTGGGCAATGACCAATCCGGTGGGACTGAACGGCGGAGACCCGTCGTGGGCATGCTGGAACATGGGAGGAGCTTGGGTCTCAACCCATATATGGGAACATTATCTTTTCACTCAGGACAAGGATTTTCTGCGTGCATATTATCCTGCACTGAAAGGCGCAGCGGAGTTTTGCCTCAATTGGCTTATAGAGAAGGACGGCTATCTGATGACTTCGCCGGGTACTTCTCCTGAGAATCTTTTCATTGCGCCTGAAGGCTATGCCTCCGCTACAAGTTTCGGCAATACCTCCGACTTGGCAATGACACGCGAATGTTTGATTGACGCTCAAAAGGCGGCACAGGTGTTGGGTGAGGACAAGGCATTCCGCAAAAAGATTGAACAGACGTTGGCACGTCTGCTCCCTTATCATGTGGGCAAGAAAGGAAACCTACAGGAGTGGTATTATGATTGGGAGGATCAAGACCCTCGTCATCGCCACCAATCCCACCTGTTCGGGCTTTATCCGGGACATCATCTTTCAATAGATGCCACACCCGATTTGGCTCGTGCTTGTGCCCGGACGCTTGAAATCAAAGGGGATGAGACTACCGGATGGAGTTCCGGATGGAGAGTGAATCTCTTCGCACGGCTTGCGGATGCGGAAAGTGCTTACCATATCTACCGTAAACTGCTGCGCTATGTCAGTCCTGATGACTATCGCGGACAGGATGCACGTCGCGGAGGAGGAACTTATCCGAACTTGCTCGATGCTCATTCTCCGTTCCAGATAGACGGAAACTTCGGCGGATGTGCCGGAGTGGCAGAAATGCTGATGCAGTCGTCTGAAAATGACATCCGTCTGTTGCCGGCTTTGCCTGCGCAGTGGAAGGACGGAAAAGTAAGCGGTCTATGCGCACGTGGCGGCTTTGTGGTTGACATGGAATGGAAAAACGGAAAAGTGGTCAGCCTTTCGCTCACGGCTCGTACCGGCGGCAAGACTACTCTTCGCTATAACGGCAAGAGAAAACCGGTAAGTCTGAAGAAAGGAGAGACGAAGACTATTACATTGTAATGTGCTTCTCTCATATTTTGTTAGTTTAGTTTACGACTCCCCCTGTGGCTTTTAAGTGGATGTGTTCACTTAAAAAACACAGGGGGGTCTGTCGAATGCGATTGCTTAAACAGCTGAAAAAGTAAAAACATGTTGAGTGCCTTTTCCTCATCTTGACAAGATGATGTTTTCAGACTCCTCATGTATATTTAGTGGTTGTTCTCGACAGACTCTTCATGTATATTTAGCGGGTTGTGTTCGACTGTATTTAGTGGGTGTATTCGACAGACTCCTCATGTATATTTAGTGGTTGTATTCGACAGACTCCTCCGTCGCTACGCGCCACCTCCCCTAACTTAGGGGAGGAGCCAAGTTACCGTATTGGGTGTTAGTGCTATACATCCCATCATAGTCGTTACCGTATTGGTTGTCAGTGCTATGCATCCGCATCATAGTCTTTTCAGCGATAGGTATATAGGCTCC
>JAJPZU010000016.1 GCA_021204165.1 Prevotellaceae bacterium | reverse complement strand
TTTGTTTTTCTCATAGCTATATTATACCATAATCTGAGCCATTTGTCCACACCCGCGTTAATTATGATTATCCTTATCTGAATACTGATTTCATATTTCTGAGTAATTTAAGAAGATTTCGAGAATTAAATAAGGAAAAAAGGACTAAATGCATAGTTACCTCCAATATACCTGCGGATAACATTTACCTTCAAACTAAGTATAAAGATTTATTAAATGAGATTGACGCTGTTAAGGATAATGCGGGTCTAATGGCCATTAAGTTCCTCATTGATTACGGAGTTCGCGACTTTTATCTCGCTGGATTTGATGGTTATGCGCATGATCTGATCGAAAATTATGCAGATGCGCAGATGGCTTTCATTACCAGAAAAGCAGTACTTGATGCAATAAATAGGGGGATGGAATTAATTTTGGAAAGATATAGCAAGTCTGTGAATATTACATTTGTAACTGAACCACGATTCATTAAACTACATAAGGAGGATTTATAAAATGTTAAAGATGCACATTTTGAAAGTGTTTTATTCGGGGGGGGGTATTGAATACTCCTTAAAGGCAAGTAGTGCTGACACTACTAGAAAGGTGGTGGTAGCATGAAGACAGCTTGTTTTATTCCTATTAAGGCTAACTCCGAACGCGTCCCCGGTAAGAATTTTAGAGTGTTGAATGGAAAGAAATTATATGAATATATCTGTGAACATGTTGCAGAGGCTGATATTTTTGATGATGTTTATATTGATACAAACAGCGAGGAAATTGCTACTTATGCTGAAAACAAAGGCTTTCACGCTATAAAACGTAAACCGGAACTCGCGTTGAACACGGCTAACGGTAATGATCTTCTTGTATATCATTTTAATCAGTTTCCCGATTACGATTATTATTTTCAGTTGTTCGCTACCGCCCCATATCTGCAGCCTCATACAATCAGGATTTGCTTCGATAAAATGATTTCAAGTGAGGTATATGATTCTTGCTTCACTGCAACTGAAAATCATGGTTTTTACTGGCTGAATAATAATCCGATAAATTACCGCCCAGGCATTCTTCCTCGTAGCCAAGACATGCTTGCTGTAGTTGAGGAGACCACAGGGTTATATGGGATTAGCCATGCTGCATTGGATAGGTATCGTTGCCGTATTGGCGCAAGGCCATATATTCACGTAGTAAGTAAGTTTGAAGCTGTAGATATTAATACAGAGGAAGACTTAAAGGTAGCAGAATATGTAGGAAAGGTAATTTACAACCTATAGTATTATTCAAATTGAGGAGGACTGTCACAATGAAAGTATTATCGTTTGGAGAAATATTATTAAGGCTTGCAGCACCCGGATATACGAAGCTGTTTCAGAAGGATAGCCTGGATGCTACGTTCTGCGGTGGCGAAGCGAATGTGGCAGTGTCTCTTGCTATATTTGGATTAGACTCAGCGTTTCTTACAAAACTGCCGGAAGGTACGTTAGGAGAAGCTGCAGTTAATTCTATGCGTTACTTTGGTGTGGATACCAGTAAGATTGTCTACGGTGACGGTCGGATGGGATTATATTATCTCGAAAAGGGAGCTTCGCAGCGTTCTTCGAAGGTAATATATGACCGCGCATATTCGGCCATTGCTTTAGCGAAGCGTTCCGACTTCGATTGGAAGAGCATCTTTGAAAACATAGAGTGGTTTCACTGGACTGGAATTAATCCAGCTTTATCTGATAACGTGGCAGAGATTTGCTTGGATGCGGTGAAGACAGCCAGGGAGAAAGGCGTTACAGTTTCCTGTGACCTAAATTATAGGAAAAATCTTTGGAGCAGCGAAAAGGCAAAGTCTGTGATGGCAGAGTTGATGCCATATGTGGATGTCTGCATTGCCAATGAAGAGGATGCAGACAAAGTTCTGAGTATCAAGCCTGATAATAACGACGTCGAGACAGGGAAGCTTAACAAAGCAGGATACGAATCCGTTGCAAAGGAAATTTGCAGCAGATACGGCTGCAAGTATGTCGCTATTACTCTTCGAGAGAGTTATTCAGCCAGTGTGAACGGTTGGAGCGGAATGCTGTACAGTTCAGCAGAAGATAAGGCGTATTTTTCAAGAAAGTATGATATTCAGATTGTGGATCGTGTTGGTGGTGGTGACAGCTTTGGAGCAGGTCTTATATATGGGTTGATTACCGGAAAACAGTGCCAGGATGCTATCGATTTTGCTGTTGCAGCAAGTTGTCTAAAACACACTATTGAGGGTGACTATAACAGAACCACAGTGGCTGATGTTGAAAGCCTACTGAACAATGGCGGGAGTGGAAGAGTGCTGAGATAAAGAGAGGGAAGATAAGTGAAAGATTCATATGGCTCCTTTGAAAATAAAGTAGAGAAACGGGTTTTTATTGTTGGTTCTCCTAAGTTTCCTAGAGGAACTGCTGGGGCAAATTATGATCAATATGTCGCCCTGTCTTTAATGCATGCTGGATGGAAAGTTGTTATTTTGGGAAGAGGAGATAATAACAAGGATTTTCAAATAGGAGATTTCTTCCAGTATAAAGGAATTGTATATGAAAATGAGCCGGACAGTAGCTTTGTTAAATATGGGATTGATTTGAAATTCTATAAATTTGCTTATGATAAATATAGGATTACAAATAAGGATTACTTCATAGTTCGTGATCTTGGATGGCTTCCTCAAAGATGGTTAGCAAAGAAATGTGGCTTAGAGCATATGTGCTATGTCCATTTCGAGGACTTGAGACCAGAGCAATTTAATTTACATTTAATTAATCCGCAGTATTGGTCTATGCAAATCAAGTGGCACTTTAAACTAAGTAAAATGAAAAAAGCTCTGCCAATCAGTGAGGTACTAGAGAACATTGAGCATAAATATGGCTGTAAGACATTGCGGCTTCCAATTATGGCAGATCCAGATGAATTTGGAGAGTCCAAGAGAACAGTTAAACCTGATGTTTTGCAGTTTATTTATCCGGGAGCAAAACTCAACGGCTGTGAGGATAATATCCTTCTAATGATGGAAGCATTTGACGCACTTTCAAATGAGGAAAAGGCAAAAGTAAAGCTGCATATTACTGGAGCCACTGAAGATAAATTACGTGCAAAACTTGGGGAAAAAGCATATTTAATCGATAATCTTAGGGAGGTTTTAGTCATTCATAAATGGCTGGAATATAGCGAACTTATAGATTTGTATAGAAAAATGGATTTTCTCATTCTTGTTCGCTTTGTGAACCCCGTAACAATTGCAAATTTTCCTAGCAAGGTTCCGGAAACATTGAGTTTTGGAATTATACCGGTTTGTACCCGAGTGGGTGAATACACACAGAATTATCTCTATGATGGGGATAATAGCATTGTATTTGAACCGGATTCAAAAGAAGCATGTGTTGTAGCAATACGAAAAGCAATATGCCTTACACAGGAAGAATTCTTGATGCTCCGGTCACATGCTAGAAAGACGGCTGTAGAGAAATTTGGTTATAAAAATTGGTCAGAAAAACTTGATCGATTTATCTTAGGAGAATAGCAATGAGAGTTTTATGGCTGGTCAATGTAAAGATTCCATTGATATATAAAATACAAAAGTCGAATAATGAAATTAATGCCGGAGGCTGGCTAGACAGAATCTCAAAAGGGCTTATTAACCGCCCAGATACTGAACTCTTGGTGTGTTATCCGTATTCAAATGACGAAAAGGGCACCAGCGGTGGGTTGCACTACCAGAGTTTGGTGTATGATGGGAAAGCAATGCGCTTAGGAAGACTGAATGATGAAGAAGGCGTAAGTCAGGCGAAAAAAATAATATCTGAGTTTAATCCAGATATCATCCATATTCACGGGACAGAGTTTCAATATAACTGGTTTTTTGCCGAAGCTGCAAAGCAGATGAAGTGGGAAAATCGGATCGTTGTGTCCATCCAAGGCATGGTGGGAGTGTATGCAGATCATATTGAATTGGGATTGCCAAATTCAGTCGTTCATGCGAGTACACTTCGTGAGCGTGTAGGAAAAAAGAATATAGCCGATGGTATTGAAAACTTTCTCAGAAGAGGCGTATATGAAGAAAGGACTGTTCAGACCACGCATAATATTATAGGAAGGACAACATGGGATCGCGCCTGTACCTATAGGATTAATCCAAAAGCAAGATATTTTCTTGGGAATGAGACCCTAAGAGAGGTTTTCTATTCTGGTAATTGGTCTTACGAATCATGTGCAAAACACAGAGTATTCATAAGTCAAGCATCTTATCCGGTAAAAGGATTTCATTTGTTTTTAAAAGCACTTAAAGACATAAAGCGGTTCTACCCAGATGTTACTGTTCATACAGCCGGAACCAGTCCGCTTGGTGGCGACTGGATAAATGGCAACTCATACGGCCGTTATATAGAGAAGCAGATGACGGAACTCGACTTGTCTGATTGTATCCAATTTTGCGGAAGTTTGAGCGCAGATGAAATGAAAAAAGAGATGCTTGAAGCAAATGTCTTTGTTTCTCCTTCAACAATAGAGAATTCACCTAATTCAGTGGGGGAAGCAATGCTGCTTGGTGTACCCGTTGTTTCTTCAAATGTTGGCGGTGTAAGTGATCTTCTTAAAGATAAGGAAGAGGGATATTTATATCAAAGTGATGCTCCTTATATGCTTGCGTATTATGTCATGGAAGTGTTCAAAGACCCAGCAAGGGCAGCGAAGATGGGACAAACCGCAAAAGCTCATGCTATGAGAACGCATGATTATGATAAAAATCTACAGGATTTGATTGAGATATATGAGGAAATAGAGAAGGGTAATTAGTATGGACTTATATTTGCTGTATCGAAAAGCTGTAAATAAATATATCCACTTGTTGTTTAATCCGGTAAATAAGATTTATTTGAAGCTGAACAAGGTTTCATATGGGCGCGGGTTAAAAACAAAAGGTAAGCTGTATATTATGCGGCACTATGGAACCGCAAAAATCTTCATAGGCGAAAATGTCAGTATTAACTCAGCTGGATGGGCCAATCCTATCGGATGTGGAAATAAGACATGTTTCCAGACGCTTGATAATGCAGAAGTTATTATAGGCGATAATTGTGGAATATCAAATACTGCGTTCACATGTGCAGAAAAAATTGAGTTAGGAAACGACGTATTGCTTGGCTCTGGGTGTCATATTTTCGATACAGATTTTCATGCGCTGGATTATAAGGAACGTATAAAGGGAAATTATCCAGGCGCACCGATAAAATCTGCTCCAATTAAAATAGATGATGGTGTATTTATTGGTGCTGGAAGTTACATCTTAAAAGGTGTACATATTGGCAAACATAGCATAATTGGAGCAGGATCAGTCGTTACAAAGGATGTGCCGTCATATGAAATTTGGGCGGGTAACCCTGCACATTTTCTTAAGAAGATAAAAGAGGATAAGTAATGATAAGAAGCAAGGAAGACCTGAAACATTACATGAACAGAGATGCCTTAGCTGATGGACATGATGGTGGCAAGCCTGCTTTTGTTGGCGGCTGGCCCAATACAATATGGAAGTATAAGGTATATCTTCGTAAGGCTGAGTACAATAGAAACTGTAGTGGTGGATTATTTGGCAGGATTATTGGAAAGTGGTATATGTTGCGTTATACACAGCTTGGAATAAAGTTGGGTTATACAATTCCTCTGAATGTATGCGAGGAGGGATTATCGCTTCCACACTACGGGACCATTATCATAAATGGCAATTCTCATATAGGAAAGAACTGTAGGATTATGGCTGATGTATGCGTTGGTTCGACGAGCGGCGTGAACATCGCAGCGACAATAGGAGATAATGTTTATCTCGGTGCTGGAGCAAAAATTATGGGGCAGGTCAAAATAGGCGATGATGTGATGGTGGGAGCAAACGCTGTTATTACGAAAGATGTTGAAAGTGGTGTAACGGTCGCAGGAGTACCTGCAAAGGTGATTTCACTGAAAAATTCGAGGAGTAATTTATCTAAAAAATTGTTTCAATAATGTTGGTGTATAACAATGTATTTTATCAGTTAGTTAACTACAAACTATAAGGGAGGATAAATTGTGCTGGTAGATACCGAGAAAGCATCGGTGGGCGTGTTAGCCTTTTTGATGGTCATATTAACTGGAGCTGTATATTGGAGTGCGTATGGATTTGAAAGTTACGCAGCACTGCTCGCAGTGTTTGGTTTTACAGTACTGGTATGTTGTGCTTTCTTAAAAGGCATTCCGAGGTGGTATTTAATTTATGTTATTGTAACTGCTGCATGCTATTTTATATCTGCTTTTATGAATGGTATAGGCCTGTCAGAAGGATTAAATATAAAAACGGCATTCCAAATCGATATATACCTTCTAATAGTTTTGACTGCGTATGCAATAGATAAAAGAAGAACTATCAATTATTTTGTAAATATAGTTGTGTTTGTTTCGGCTATAAGTCTCGTATTTTACACAATACAGACAGTACTTGGGAGAGAATCCGTTAGCAGCTTATTTTCATATTTGAACTGGGGTCGAGGACACTATGTAAACCTATTGTACACTTATGCAGCAAATGATACAAGAAACTATAGTATTTTCTATGAACCCGGTGTGTTTCAAATCGTTACAACAGCGTCATTGTATTTGCTGATTTTTGCGAAACAGTATTTTAATATGGGAAGTAAAAGGTATGGGATTTCTGTTGTAGTATTGATTGCTTCTGTATTGACGTGTGGGTCAACTACAGGGTATTTAAATATGCTGATATTGTTGATAGGCGTTTTGTTTTTAAGACGTAAATCAAAAACTCAGACACGCTTAATTTGGCTATTTGCTGCGGTTGTAATATTTTTGGTTTATGATTATATGGTTAATGGCGATGCATCTGTTATTAATACGTATGTAATTGAGAAAATGTTCGATATAAGTTCGGATAGTTCAGATGTATATTATCAGTCGTCGGGTGGCGCACGTTATTTTATGTTTAATATGGCTATAACTGCGCTAAAAGAAAATCCTTTCTTTGGTATCGGAAATACTAGAGTGAGTGCTGCTATTGGAGAAACATTTTTTAGCGGATTTGGAACCGGTAATGGCCTCTGCGCCATGATAGCCTCTAAAGGTCTTATTACAACCATTGCTACTATTTCACCTATAATTTATATGGCATACAGAAATAGAGGATCAGCTGTTCAATTTTGGACCTTTATATTGATCTATTTTAATACAGTTGTCGCACAATCAACAAATAGCCTTATGTGTTGCGCCTTTGTGCTCCTTGCCATAACAGAATATGAAGAAACAGCAGAAACAGAAGAAGATGAAACGGTAGATACAGTTATCTTAAAAACTCAGTCATGGATTCAAGAGTGAAATTTGATTAGTAATTTCTATTTTATGAAGTCCTAGATTGATGTTCAGGATGTGGGTGAACATATGGAAAAATTGGTTTCATGTATAATAACTACATATAAAAGAGAAGTGGAAATAGTTCGAAGGGCTATCGAAAGTGTAGCTGTTCAGACTTATCCAAACATTGAGTTAATTTTGGTAAACGACTATCCGGAAGATTCGCTTCTTGTTTCCGATTTGGGAAAATTGGCTAAAAAATATAATGAGAGATTACATGTAAATTATATCGTGCACGAACACAACAAAGGAGCCTGTGCCGCGAGAAATACCGGAATCACAAATTCAACAGGAGAATATATAGCTTTCCTAGATGATGATGACGAGTGGTATCCGACCAAGATTGAAAAAATGGTCGAAGTTCTAAGTAAAAATGACAAGACAGGACTTGTGTATTCCTCATATGTAATCAGATCGAAATCAGGAGATACAGAAATCAGACCTCCGGTTTTTCAGGACGATTGGTTTATACAGCTGTTAGGACAAAACTTTATTGGCTCCACCTCATTTCCAGCTCTGAAACGAGAGTGCATTATTAGCGCCGGAATGTTTGATGTAAAAATGAAATCAATGCAGGATTGGGATATGTGGCTTCGGGTTGCTAAAATAGCTGATATCGCTTTTATTGATGAACCTCTGACGCTTTATAATGTCGAAGAAGAAAGCATATCTACTAATGTATCGAATAAGATTAGCGGTCATAAGCGCATGCTGGATAAATATTCTGATGACTATGAAAGTCATAAGAAACAGCGAAGTATTCGATATGATGTTATGGCGCATGATTTATACAAATATGGAGAGAAAGAAATGGGTAAGGAATGCCTGAAAAAAGGAATCATCGCATACCCGTTTCTACTCAGACATTTAAAAGAATTGAAATATATGTTTTTAAACAGGCAAGGAAAGCATTCTAAGTGATTTGGTGGTAGCTGTATGTATTTAAATTTAAGATTTATAACAATAATATTGTTCTCCCTGACAATGTCTCAGAAAATAAGCCAGCCGATTATTATTGCGTGTCGACTTGCAATTATCTTAATCTGGCTAATAAAAGATGGAGGGAGAATATGCGTTGATGAAACGTTTTCCTTGTACAAAACTCTTGTAGGCCCCCGAATAATTTTATTTATATACACCCTGATCCTCTATGCTTATTATTATTTGTTTGGAGGCACTCAGGTGTTTTTGGGCGCTGCTATTTCTGATACGGTACAGCATTTAATTTTTGTTGCCACAGGGTGGGCTTTTTATAAGATATCACAGGAAAATGCAATCAGTGATTTGTTCGCAGCCGTTGTGTTGAATTATAGCGTCACACTACTCATCGCTCTTAGCAATTTGGGAATCAATGGTGTAGTAAACTACTTGAGAGCACCAAATGCTGCATTATCTTCCGTAACAACATATTTTGAAATCCACGGCTTGATGTTCGCATTAGGTATCTTGGTGATCTATTTTATTCTTTTTGAACCAAGTAGCGAGAGACACCATTACCTTAAAATTATAGTATGCCTGTTCTTTATATATTGTGGTTACAAGAGAATAGAGTTTGTGGCTATTGCAATGGCAATATTGTTGTTTATGTTGCTTAAAAATAAAAACATACGCTGGTTGTCTCTAGGGGGGGGGTATTGCCCTTATTGTCGCATTCCTCTACTTGATAGGTACGAGCAACGGTTCTGTGGTTCTCTTCCTAGAGGAACACAACATCAACCTTATGGGGCGAGATGTTTTGTATAGTGAAGCCAGGTCTCTCTATGAACTGAGCTGGGATTTCATGGGACACGGTGTCGGTTCAACGAGAAAATTATTAGCGGATTCAAGTGTTAGTAGTTTCATACATAATAGTATCCTACAATTCTTTATTGAGTATGGTTGCTTTGGTATGATCTTTTGGCTCGGATATCAGATGATATATTTGCCAAGGAGATTTAATAGATATTATGACTATAATATTGCTCTGCTTTACAGCATCATGAGTTGGTATTTGTTCTTTACTTATTTGACGGACAACACAGCAGGATACATATTGGTTCAAAATGTTTTATTCATAGTTCTTGCTTACCTGATTGAGAATGGATCAGAAATGATGCGGGCTTATGATAAAAAGCTAGATGGAGTAACAGAAGGAATAAGGAATACATTTGGTCGAAGACAAGACAGGGATATTGATAATTAGGGCGCGCGGTTATTATGCTAGTTGATTCTACTATAACAATTGCACGAGCATAACTAAAAGGAGATTAAACTTCATGCAGGAAGATTCGAAAAAGGGCAGCAACCGCTACCTGTATTTAATCAAAAACATCGGATTCTTAACTATCGGTAATTTCTCAACGAAGCTACTTAGTTTTTTCTTGGTTCCGCTGTACACAAGTATTCTAACCACAGCGGATTATGGAAGCTATGATTTGGTATCAACAACCATCAGCCTTTTGATACCTATATTAACATTAAATATTGCTGATGGCACACTGAGGTATTCTATTGATCGAAATACATCGAAAAAAGATGTATTTACAATCAGTGCGTGGCATTATGTCATTGGTTTAGCGATTGCCGCAGTACTTGCATTCTTGAATTACTGGCTTGGTTTCTTCCCTTCGATTCAGTCGTATAGTTTATTCTTTATATTACAATTTGCACTTACTGCCTTGAATAATATCTTATCCTCGTTTGCGCGCGGCTTGGATAAGGTTAAGCAGGTATCTATTGCCGGCGTTCTCGGATCATTTACATGTATAGTTCTTAACATCGTATTCCTGGCATGGTGTGGATTCGGACTGAGTGGTTACTTCTGGGCTAATATTCTTGGCGTTAGTGTACAGGTTCTTTTCCTTGCCATAAGTACGAAGTGTTGGAAGTATATAAGCTTTAAGAAGTCTGATACATTCGATGAGACACAGAAAAAAATGCACACATATTCCTTCCCGCTTATTGCCAATAATTTAGCGTGGTGGGTTAATAATGCATCTGACCGTTATATGGTAACCTGGATACGTAGCGTAGCTGAGAACGGTATATATTCTGTTGCGTATAAGATTCCTTCCATACTTAGTATACTTCAGACCATTTTCCAGCAGGCTTGGACATTATCGGCGGTAAAGGATTACGATAGTCAGGACAGAGATGCATATTTCACGAAAGTATATAATATGCTGAATTTTATTCTGGTTATGGGGTGTTCTGTACTTATCATGTTCGATAAGATACTTGCAAGGTTTTTATACGCAAACGATTTCTACACTGCATGGGAGTATGTGCCAGTTCTTCTGATGGCAATGATATTCAGCGGTATGGCTAACTACATTGGCGGAATATTCCAAGCGGCAAACGACACGAAAATTATTATGACTTCGACTCTTGTTGCCGCAGGCACGAACATTGTTCTCAATCTTATCTTAATCTATCAGATTGGGGCGATGGGTGCTGCTATAGCAACCCTTATCTCTAATGCTACAAACTGGGCTGTGCGTCTGCGCAGATCGAGAAAGTATGCTAAGCTAGGAGTAAATTTGAAGAGGGACATTCCTGTGTATCTGCTGCTTCTAGCACAATCCGTGGCATTGTTCCTAAACATTCAGGTGTTCATAGTTGTAATAATTGAAGTTGTTGCTTTCATTGTAATTGTTCTTCTTTATTTCAAGGAAATCAAGAGCATTCTTGAAATGGTAAAGACTAAGGTACTCCATAAATAACAGCAAAACAATGAGGTGAAATGGATGAGGTTTAATGGCGCACAAAATGTATGCTTCAATTATATAAAAGGTGTTGCCGATCAATATGTCGATGGCTTTACAAGTGCGGGACATGCACCAGCCGGATGCAATGGCCCTTATGGCGACAATGATACTCCTATAAGAAATACAGCACATTGGTGCGTTACCTACGCCTTTTTATACAAAGCAACAGGTAACGAAAAATACAAAACAACAGTGGAAGCTATGTCGCGTTATCTTATGGATGATAGACACTACGGCAAGTCTGGTGCAGCAATTTGCAGAACACAGCATCATAATGACGACACAAACGGTGTGATAGGTCAGGCTTGGCTTATTGAGGGACTTATTGCATGTTATGAAGTCACTGGGAATGCCACTCTGATAGATGAAGCTGTGGATGTTTGGAAGGTGCAGAAATACCATGATGCCGCAGGATGTTTTGGTATCATATGCTCTGATGGCAAAGAACCATGTATGGATATTACATTCAATCACAATCTGTGGTTTGCAGCTTCTGGAGCCATGCTTCTTACAGTCAGAGAAAATGATTATATTCGCAAAGCAGTTTCAGCGTTTGTGAAGCGCATTCCTTCAGTGCTTGGCGTTCAGTCTAGTGGAAAACTGTATCATAGAAATAATTACCGTGAAGATATAAAAGGCAAAATTCGTTTTGCGCTTGATGTATACCAGACAGATCGAAACATGGGAAACAGCAAGAACCTAAATTATTTGGAAAGCGGATATCAGCTTTTTGATTTGTTCGGCTTTGCGTTATTAAAGCAGTACTGGAATGGAGAAGATTCTCTATACAGTTCTAAAGGTCTGACAAAGGCTGTAAGGTTAGGTACGGATGTGAAGTTTATCGATTCATTAAAAGATGGAATGCCGGAAATCAACAAATATGCATTCCCATATAATTCTCCCGCTTATGAGTACCCATACGTGGCAGAAGTTCTGGGGGAAGGGTGCGATAAGCATGAAGTGGAAAAATTATTGAACTTTCAGAGCGACCTTATGAGAAATCATAAGGAATTAATTGCTGATGAAAACACACTTTATGCCAGAGTATATGAGCTGGTAAGGTATTGCGCTTATAGTTGTGACGCTTGAAGAGGTAGGGAGAACGTTATGGAAAAAGTGAGGGACAGTCGGTGGGATTTCTATAGAGCGATTCTTGCCTTTGGAGTGATATTGGGACATACAATCAATGCGCTAAAGTGTAGTAATGAGTTGTCCTCATGGCTATATACGTTTATAAGGTCTTATGACATGCCGATGTTTGCTTTTATATCTGGTGTTTTTCTGTATAAGAGCGCGAAGAGACACTCTTTTTTCACTAATTTGGCAAATAAGATTTTTGGCATTCTTATTCCAGCTCTGATTTGGACACTGGTACTGAACTGCTTTTATGGAGAATTCAAGCTGGACTATACACACTTTTGGTTTCTTTGGTCGCTGTTTTTTTGCTCTGCAATCGTACTGGCAATTGATGCCGTATGTGTGAGATATAATGGCATTAAGGCTTTCATGCTTGTGGCTTTGTGCATTTTATTTAACACAGTAATTGATGATCCTTGGTTTATTGGATTCCTGCTTGTGCCATGCGTGGTTGGATATTATTACGAGGATATCAAACGTCTCGTAGATAAGGTGAGAATTCAGTCATTCATTCTAAAGACTGGAATTGTGATAATCTTTATAGTAATGGAGTGCTTTTGGTCGACTGATTATTCAATCTGGAATATTGGCTGTAACATGTTTGCCTTTGGTACGCCTATGATCACGGGAATTCAGATTGTTTTTAGAACAGTGCTTGGAGTAACTGGTTGTTTTGTCATGAAGCTGTTTATCGATTTTATATACAGAAATCTGTCTCAAAGCAGCTCAAAATATGCTACCCGGATTTTGGCGGGGGGGGGTATAACGGGACAGTGTACGCTGGAAATTTATATCTTGCAGTGCCTTTTGGTTGAAAATTTTGGAGCCACCTGTATCTCGGTGATATTGAGATATTTGGGATATAATCCGTTTACTTTCAATATGAATTTTCTTCAGCTTGTAATTGCGCCTGTTATTGCAGTAGTAGCATTCATAGTGGCATATTTCTTGCAGAAATATATTAAAAAGATACCCTTCGTAGGGAAGTTTGTATTTGGGTTCTCGATGAGAGACATAAAGCGTGAAGTAAAGAATGTATAATTTGAGGTTTTGTTATGAGTAATAACATGAGAAATATCATTTCAAAGTATTGCGAAAATGCAATAGATTCTGCTATTAAATTTTGTAACGAAGCAGAAAACAGGCAGACAAATAAAATTTTATCCCGTTATGATGAAGTGACTTCTCGGATGGAGTTATTCTCAAGGACAACTTATGGAATCATACCATATTGCTGTGGGGGGGGGTATCGTATCTCAGAGGTATATAGAATGGTTTAACTTAGAAATCCGCCACTCTGTTATTTCGAATAAGCTTTGGTGGAACTTCACAGATTGTGATCAAAAGCTTTGCGAGATGGTTCCCATTGCTCTTATGTTTGTTATGAACAGGAAGGACACATGGGACACATATACATCCGATGAAAAAAGAATTCTTGTCGACTGGATGAGTAAATGCAATGAGTTTAGAATCGTTGATAATAACTGGAATTTCTTTCCGCTGATTGTAAATTCAGTATTGAAGTCATTGGGGGAGAGTTATAATGAAACAAAAATAAGGAACGCCTGGAAGAAAATCGATTCCTTCTACCTAGGGAACGGTTGGTATAAGGACGGAGAAAGCGGACTTGTAGACTATTATGTAGCATTTGCATTCCATTTTTATCCGCTTGTGATGCTTAAAGCAAATCTGCTTGATGATGAACGAAGAAAAATTGTAATATCAAGAGCGCAGGAATTTTCGAAGACATATGTCCTGTTTGAGGACAAAGATGGCAGGTATGTTCCGTATGGACGCAGCCTTTGTTATAGAACAGCACAGTCCGCATTTTGGTCGGGCATCGCAATCAATGGAATTGAGACACCTGCAGATGGATACGTTAAGGATTTGATTTGTGACAATATCGGCTTTTGGTTTGAAAATCAGACGATTATAGATGAAAGCGGACTCCTTAATATAGGATATGAATATGGAAATCAGATAATGTCTGATGAGTATAATTCATATGGTTCACCTTATTGGGCAATGAAAGGCTTCATGATTCTTTGCCTTGGAGAGAACGATCCGTTTTGGCACAATCAGAAGCCGCAAAGGAAAAAATATGCGGGCACATATACTACACCTATTGGAGTAATAGCACGAAGTGTTGATGAAACGGAAGTTGCGTTGTATCCTGTAAGTTCAAAGAATCCAACACTTGTCAACGGCCTCTCGAAATATAATAAATTTGTGTATTCCAGCAGGTTTGGTTTCTCGATTCCACGTAGCTACAACTCATGCAGTAACAGTGGGCTCGACTGTATGTTAACAGTACAGATATCAGAAGGACTATTTCTTCCGGCGGACAGAATAAGTAGTGTTCATTTGAATGATAGCTATATAGAAAGAATATCGGACATCGTTCCAGGCTTACGGGTAAGGTCGATTATTATACCGGAAAATACATTCCACATAAGAATCCATTTGATTGAAAATCAAATCGGTGAAATCATTTTTTATGATGGAGGCTTTTCGGTCCCAGCAATAGATGCTTTCGAGAATAAGGAAAATGAGGTGGTGTCCGTTGATGGTGAATATAGAAGTAAAGTAAAAACTGTGACAGGACATGGAAAATATCAGATTGTTACGAACGCACCAAATAGCAACATCCGATTTTCACAGTCTAAGGTTCCCGTGGCGGTTTACAAAGTTTCATCGGAAAAATCAGTAATAGCAACATTGGTAGTGGGTGGAACAATAAATGATAGGGATCCAGAGGTGAGCGTTGTTTTAGAAGAAGAAACAATACGAATTCTGATGGAGAAAAAAAGCATCAGTATTCCGGTAAAGAACGAGAACTACATAGTTGAGAAGAACAAAGAACCTATAACAAAAAGGGCAAAAGGTGTAATAAAGAAATTAATTAAAGGAGCAACAAATGGTTAAAATTGCGAGGGGGGGGTACCTCAATAAACACAGAAGTGCAATTTTTGGTATCGCTGCCTTAATCATATTAATAGGACATTCGCAGGGATTTCTCGGAGCTTTTCCAGAATCATTCTCTTCGATTATTGGGTATGGCGGCATTGGAGTTACGATGTTTGCTTTCTTATCAGGCATAGGTTTAAAACAATCGTTGGATAAAAATCCTGATTTGAAACGGTACTATACAAGGCGAGTCATACGAGTTCTTATCCCTTACCTTATAATCGCGGGGATAACTTATGTTGAACGGGACTTATTATACCTACATGATATCGGTCGTTTCTTTTCGGATTTAAGCTGTATTTCATATTGGACAGCAGGACGCGGAGCCTGGTATGTAGCTTGGACAGTACCGGTTTATATTATTTATCCGTTTTATCATTGGATGAGAAACAAATCAAAACAGAAAGCCTGGCTGCCAATCGTTATTCTTGTACTCTTAACTGCTATTTGTTTCATAGTTGAAAGAATCGGCAGCAATATGATTTCACGGTTTTCCAGTCCGATTGGTGCAACTATAGCATTCATTATTGGTGATGCTGTGGCAAGGAAAGTAGTCGAAGATGATAAGCACATTTTATACTACTTGCTGATTGGTTTTGTTATAGCTCCGTTGTATATCCTTCGTGTTATCTACGGAGATGTTATTTATACGTGGTTCTTTGCACTTTGCGGTGTTGCACTTGTGAGCGGCTTTTCGTTGCTCGTGAGTTTGATAGAAAAGACACGGTTTTATCGATGGCTTTGTACGTGCGGCTCAGCATCACTGGAAATATATCTTTTTAATTTACTCTGGATTGGTATAGCTGATAGATTCTTTGAGGGTTATAAGACATCTCTGATAGGGGTGGCGGTTTATGTGGGAGTCTTTATTGCTACATTAATTTCTGCATTGTTGTATAAGAAGGTTGAAAATAGAATAGTTACTAAGTAGAAATGGAGTTGATGTGATTTGGAAGCACTGAGTAAGATTATAAAGAACGTTTTGACTGCTTTATATGAGACCAGTGGCTTCTCCATCATACTTGCTTTCCTGTTTATGTTCTTTTTTCATTTTATAAAGAAACACGGAGTTAAGGAATCACTGAAATGGTGGGGAGAGCAGTTTAAAAAATCTACGGAGTTTAGAAGAGTCTTTCTTTTGACGTTCTATACAGCCATGATTCTTTTTCGCACATTATTGAATCGGAATCTATGGCTGAACCCATTATCAGAAGTGCTGGAAGGCTGGTGGATATATGAGGATGGTGAATTAGTCACAGACCCGATTGAAAATATGCTATTATTCATTCCGTTTACGATGTTGCTACTATGGACGTTCAGGGACAAAGTGTTATCGGAGAAACGATTGAGATTAGTTCTATGGCAGTCTGTGAAAGTTACGTTTTTGTTTTCCTTGAGCATAGAGACGCTACAGCTTTTTCTTAGACTCGGATCGTTTCAATTTTCTGATCTTGTATATAACACATTAAGTGGAGCGATTGGTGGATTTTTGTACTGGGTTTGCTATAAAGTGAAATGTAAGAGGTACACATAATTATAAAACCGTAGAGATAGAATATAGTCTTTTAGCGTGGAGGTACAGTTGTGGCTATAGAGAAAATATTCCATTACTGTTGGTTTGGTAAGCACTTTATTTCCGGTGGTTTTGGAGTGCGGCTGATGCTGGATATACTGCTTTTAACTGAGAAGTACTATGACCGCATGGATTGGGAGTATATATCCATAAAGACTTAGAGTCTGTGAATGCGGAAGCTTTTTACAATGATCTGCTTATCTTACGAAACAAATATCTGGGATTCTCACTTCCTGTTGATGGTGCAAGGGCAATTCCTGATGAGTTGCTGGAAGATATGCTCTGCATGGGTACCTTTGGCAATTCAGATAAGAAGGACAGCACAGCAGGAAGAATCACGAATATGGCTGTAGAGAAAAGCGACGGTAATCATAAAAGATTTAGAGAAATGCTCCGTCTTCTGTTCTCATCGTGGCAGTTTTGGGTGAGCTGGAAACCATACCTGCAGGACAAGCCTTGGTTGTTGCCAATCGAGTGGATAAAGCGAGTGGTTAAATATCTGAAAAGAGGTAAGCCAGCGTCAGATTTAGTAAAAAGCTACAAGATTGCGGATCGACGGCTTGCATTGATGAAAAAGTATAAAGTGGTATAAAGGGAGCTGTTAAACCTGCAGTTAATATCAGGATGATTCTGTGAATTCATCCCATCAAAAATACGGCACACTAAGAGAGGGTATCGCGTATGGAAAATGAAAACAAGAAAGAAATCAACACGCTGCTCCTTGGCATGACCAAAGAGGAGCTGCCAAGGGTGAGCTTGGAGGGTTCGGAGGTTGTCAGGCGGCAGTACCTTTCGCACATCAAGGAAGCAATTCTGACGATTCGTCCGGATGGCGTTCAGTTCAATAACTCCTGCATCGCCATGATGGAGGATGTTGTGTACATACAGTTCCTTGTGAATCGACAGGATCACCGCATCATTATCCGCGCCAGCGTAGAAAATGACCGCGACAGCCAGAGATGGTGCAATGTGAAGGACGGGCAGCGCAAGAGCCGTAAAATCACAGGGAAAGAGTTCGCTATCCGTGTATACCGTATGATGGGCTGGAGCCGGGGTTATTATTATAAAATCTGCGGTACGCCTGCCCTACAGGAAAATGACGAGGATGAGCTGCTTCTTGTTTTCGAACTTGATGAGTGCGAACGTTACACCATGACTGCGAAAGGCAGGAAAGCCGCCGGCGTTACGGATGAAGAGCTTGGAGCAGAACTGCAAAAGATTCAGGAAGAGGAAGCCCGTAAAGCATCGGAAGCCGGCACTGCATCCGATGAGAAGCCCAAGCGACCAAAGCGGACAAGCAAATTCCCGGACAGCTGGGATTCTGACTCTTTCGGCGTTCCGGTCGAGGAACATAAAAACCGTGTGGATGTAAAACATCTGCAGCAGATGACCCTGGGCGATTTTCTCTCAGAAGATGGTTTAGATCCGGGCTCTGAGTAAACGCCTGCTGTATCGAAGGGAGGAACCGATATGGCAAACAGAATTTCGTTCCTGTTTAATTCAGACAGGATTAATATATGGAGAGAAACCGTTGAAAATCTCGGTATGCCTCAATACATCCACCTCTTAATCAACGAGAAAGAGAAGAAGATGTTCATCCAGACCTGCGACCACGATAAGGATGCGTTTCGTCTCTATTATACCAGAGGGAAGACCGGAAGAAAAGCACAATTTCATGTGATTGCCAAGCAACTGATGAAATATCTGGCCGGATTATGCGGAGCTGATTATTATGGTCCATCAATTCGGTTTGACGGTGTATTACTGGAGGATGGGCATACGATTTATTACAATCTGCTGGAATATGAAATCATAGAGTTTGATGAAGAAGACGAGGATGAGTCCGAGGAATAACGGCTAAAATCAATTTTGTATATATCGAGATAACTGGGGGAAAAGAACATCGACAATAGAGAATACAGTGTTTTATAAAAGAAATACCCCAGGGAAACAAGCAATGAAAGGTTCTTGTATTGTGCTATAATGGTATAGTCAACCGGATGGGAGGCTGTGCATGAATGGACAATACGAAACAAGAAACGGATCATCCGGTTATCCTGAGATATGCTTTGGCAAATAAACCGGAGTTTAAAAATGTGAACGGCAGATGCTATCTTGTGGATCATCTGATCGTGGTAAGGCAGGACGGCGAAAAGCCAATATGCCGCAACTGCGGGTCGGCATTGACAAAGAATGGCTACTATTTAAAAACGTACTGCGGCATACTGCCGGAGCCGCTGGAGGAACAGTGGCAGACGGCGGAGAAGAAAATAAACTGTGAGCAAAACTGCGCCGGAAAATCTGTCGGTGTTTATGAAACCGCTTTTTTGCTGCAGCGATGGTCATGCCCTGTGTGCAGAAAGGCAGGCAAAACGCAGAATACAGCGATTGATTTTCCAGATTTCCTGGCGAAATATTACCGGGAGACAAAAGAAACATTTATTGCCGACCTTGAGGAAGATGCGAAGAAATACTTTGAGATTGATACAATAGATGATATTCATACTGCAGTTGAGACAATCAGAGGGAAAAACATTTACTACGAATATATAGTATGCGGCAAACGAAAGAATGAAGACAATTTCGGAGGTCTGAGCTATAGGCTGCTCCGATTTATCCAATATTACTTGAAAGGTGCGGTGAAATCCCTGCTGGACTATTATACGGCTATCCGGAATAAAACACTGACAGTTAATGGAGTGGGGAGATAGAAGTTGAACCTGATAGAAAAAAATAAGAACATAACTGTGCGTTGGGTGATGACAGTGATTGCTATATCATCCCCCGACGTGGCATGATATAGACCCATAATATTTTCCAGGAGGGTGGTGCCTCCCACATACCGATTTTTGAGAAAAGAGCAAGCGGATGCTATCATTTAGACAATACGACAGCGCGGCTGCCGCAGAAATCTAAAACAGGAGGCATCTGCATAGATGAACAATGAACTGAAAACACCGATATCCGGGGACAGTGGAGTAAGGATGATTCCCGTCAGCCGGATAAAACCTGCGGAATATAATCCGCGAAAGACACTGAAACTTACAGATCCGACCTACCATAAAATCAAAGCGTCACTTGAATCTTTTGGCCTGGTCGAACCGCTTGTGGTTAATAAGGATATGACGCTGATTTCCGGACACCAGAGGTACGCTGTTATGTGCGACCTTGGCTATGAAGAAGTCCCATGTGTTGTCCTGGATCTGGATAAGGAACAGGAGAAGACGCTGAACATTGCCATGAATAAAATCAGCGGCGAGTGGGATAAGGACAAGCTTTCCGAACTCCTGGCAGAGCTGCAGACTGCGGATGTTAATCAATTTCTTACCGGGTTTGACTGCTTCGAGTTTGATCGGCTGACAAATTATTATCACCACGATGAGTGTGAAGAGGATGACTTTGACGAAGACGAGTCCATCAAAGAACCGTTCATGAAAGGCAGCTATGTACCGTTATCAAGATCAGGAGACATCTGGTATCTGAGCCAGCACAGGGTACTTTGTGGGGACGCAACACTGCCGATATCGTATGAAAGGCTCATGGGAAAGAAAAAGGCGCAGATGATCCTGACTGACCCGCCATATGGAACAAGTACAGTAAAAACAGGAGGCCCTCTTCTAAACGATGACCTGTCACCAGACGATTATGCAGAATTTCTGATCAGCGCTCTGAGGGCAATGAAAGGCAGCCTTGGGGAACACGGCGTATTGTATATGTTTTATGCAAATGGTTCAGTGGCTGAGGTCGCAAAAGCTTTAAAGAGAACCGGATGGCATGTAAGCTGTGGATGTGTTTGGGTAAAGGATGTACCGGTATTTACGAAGTATGGCGATTATTCATATGGTCACGAGAACATTGTATATGCGTGGCCGAGTAATCATAGACATAACTGGTATGGCAGCGGCGGCAACAGTACAGTATGGAACTGTGACCGTCCGCGGCACAGTATTTACCACTCTACAGTCAAACCGCTGAAGCTTTTGCAGATTCCCATTGGCAATTCATCCGTGAGGGAGCAGATTGTATTAGATCCGTTCCTCGGTTCAGGCTCTACACTGATTGCCTGCGACCAGATGCACCGTATCTGCTATGGGATGGAGATGGACAGACGCTATGTTGATTTGGTCGTAATCAGGTATCTCGCCAGAATGGAAATGCAAATCGACAGCATCAAGCTGGAGAGGAAAGGTGAGGTTAAGAGGCTGAGCGACCTGGAAAGGTGCGCAGAATTTGTAGACTTGGCCGCTTCCATGAGGAGCAGGGGGTGTGTGAAGGTTGGATGAAACCCCTCGAAAGCGTTCAAAAAGAGTGCCTAAACCGCCTGACTGGATGAGCGAGGAGGCCGCGGAGGAGTGGAGCAGCATAGCCGGTTACTTAACAAGGAAGAACCAGCTGACCAAAGAGAACACTGCCCTGCTGGAGGTCTACTGTGAAACATATTGCAACTGGAAACGAATCGCCAGGATTTTAATCAAGGCGGACGTGATTTCCTGGAAGCGTGACTCCGAAGGAAGATGCGTGGATTTCAAGGCTTCTCCAATGCTGTATCCATTTGAGCAGTTCGGACGCACTGTCTGGAAATATGCCCGTGAGCTTGGCTTGTACGAGCCGGAAGTGCAGAGGAAACAATCGGATGGTGAGGAGCCGGAGGCAACGGACGAGGAGATTATGAAGGAGCTTCTGGAGCGAGAATTCCCGTATAATGAGAAGAACCCCTCCCCCTGATTCTCGTTTATCGCCAATAAGATGAGTTTATGACCTGTTAAGATGGCATTAAGACTGAATAAGGGCGGTTTAGCATTTTTGAAAGCTGAAAATTAGCGAAATAAAGCCCGGTTAAGGCATGGTTAAGCCCCGGATAACGCCGGTATAAGCCAAGTTAAGGGGGTAGATAAACCTCCATTAACATAACTTATGCCGGGAAACCGGGTGCTTATACCATAGATGAAATAAGGACGATAAGGCATCAGAAAAGTTATCTGAAAATTATAAAAATAGTAGTTGCTATGTGCGTTTTTTAATGGCACAATAGGAGCAAAAGAGCCTGCACTGCAGGGAAAGGAATTACATTATGAGCGATATGAATCATTTCCCGTCACAGCAGACGGTTGAGGGAATTCGGGATACATATAAAGCCGGAACGGTTGTCGTTCTGGATCATATGACGGATACCCAGGCGCCGCCGACCGGAACATTCGGTGTCGTGGAATGCGTGGATGATATTGGCACGGTTTTCGTGAGATGGAGCACAGGAAGCGGACTTGGCGTGGCATACGGCGAGGACAGCATTCATGCTGCATCTGCCTATGAAGCCGCACTGTATAAAATCCAATGTGAAGCAAAGGAACAGCATGATGGGAGCCGCTGCCCCAGATGCGGCGAGGTGATGCCGGGAGGTCTGCACACCCATGCGCTTTCTCGTCGGGCGGAGATTATCGTCTGCGATAAATGCGGCAGGGAAGAAGCAATCGAGGATGCAGCCCAGGCTGGAATCTTCAAGAACAGCAAACCACCCATGCAGATAGAAGATTGGTACGTGTGTACGCAATGCGGGGGGGGTATTTTAACATGCCAGATGAACACAAGGAAAAGAAAGGATTTCACATCGTCGCAACGGAAGTCCTGGATGATGACAATAATGTACAGGGATATTCCATCGGCATACCGGAATACCCGGAAGCTTCCGCTTTCTGCGTAAAGCCGGAGGATATTATCCAAACCGGATGGAATGCAAAGGAAAAGGCAGCTGCAGAGGGCGAGAAAAGCACCGATTGACGGAGGGAGATGGATATGAGCGAGAGACAAATTGAATCGGGAGCCGATAAATATAACGGAAAAAATCTTCTTGACGAGAAGTTCCTCTCCGAGGTGCTTTGCGACAAGGAAGCCTGCCAGTATGTGCTGAGAAAGCTGTTAAGTGTAGAAGACCTGACAGTTACAAAGGTTGTTGACCGGGTTGCAGCGGAAAATCCGCAGGCACCGGGAGAGATTGTGGATGTCTCCGGCGAAGACAGCAGAGGCTTCACCTGGGAGATTGCCGTGTGTAGGACGGATCAGGTTGAACCACTGCATTCCAGATATGAGTTCACCCGGATTGTAAAACGGCTTACGGACAACGGCGAGGGCTTTTCTGAAACACGGGAAATGGCTGTGGTATACATCGGCTCGGTAGATCATTACGGAAAAGGTGAGAACATCTATACGGTGCGTTCCTATATTAAAGAAATGGATAAGCCTATAGACGATGGCACAAGAATCATCTTCGCTAATGCCGAAGCCAACGACGGCAGTGATGCTGCGGCAATGATGCAATTCTTTAAGACGGCAAACCCGGAAGATGAGAGCCAGGGCACATTGTCTGAGAGAGTGCGACAGCTGAAGCTGAATGCTGCAAATTGATGCGGAAAAGTCAGCCGGATGAGTTTCTCCTTAATCCGTGAAATATACGGATTTTTAAAACCAGTCTCAGTCATGACTGGATAACAACTTAATATTTTGCGATTACCAAATGGGTGTAACACCCAACCTGGAACATCTGTCAATGGCTCAAATTAATGCTGCGTACACTTCCCTGCAAAAAAGGGTTCACTTAATAAGCTATTGCAGATTTTTGCCGCAGTACCGGGGTCAGGCTTCAAACTGTGCAATGGAATTATACACCTTTAAAAATGGCATACGCCAGAAATTGCTCCTGCCGAGTCCGATAAATAATCGTCTCGCATGACTGGTCACATGACATGCCATCATTATGAGGTTGCTGATGACAGTTCTTGCGCGCCTGCGCCTGACGTTGTGTCGTGGCAGACCAACCTTTAGCCCAACAGACTCCTGTCCGATCATTCGAAGAATGTTATAAGCAATGATTGCAAGTTCCATAACCAATTCATTCGTTGCAAATTTTTCGGACGGAAGGCGTTCGAGATCCATGTCCGTCTTGATTTCGCTATGGTACTGCTCGCATTCCCCATGCGCATGGTACAGTTCAATGGTTTCCCTGTCAGTGAGCGGCAGATTCATCCACCAGGTGTTCACTTCAATGTCAGCAGGGAAAAGGTACTGGCCGTTTTTATCAATTGTACGCTCGATGATTTCATAAACAATGCGTACAGTGATGCTTTTGGATTCGCCGGATTCTGCCGTATATTGAACTTCCTTCCAGGTGCTTCCGATATAGATGGTTTTACCATCTCTCGGATTTGTAACATCCTTACAGCAGGACTTCGCTAAATCAAGCCAGTCTTCCCGGCTTTCCTTGCGAAGATTGCGCTTGATGATATAATGGCAGCCGGTTTCGGTGAAAATTCCAATGTTATCAACGGAATCATTTCCCGAATCCAGACGGAACATCAACGGATCATTTGTGAGCCGTCTTGCCATAGGAATACATTCCTTAAGGAATTCCGGCGTTCCTTTCTGCGAGTGCTGTTTGCCTGGACGAAGCTCCGCATCGAGGAGGCAACCTTCCGTTCCGATGTAACACATCATCGGTGCAAAACCGTCGCACCCTTTGTAGGTGCGGGAGACGCCTTCTTTCTTCGTTCCGGAATTGTCTTCCGGTGTTACGTCCATGTCAACAGGGACATAACCGTTGGGCAATCTTGATGGAGAAATACCATTTGCGCGGAGCATTCGAATATTCTCGTTTAAAAGGACGCTTCGTTTTGAAGCACCGATGGAATCCATCCGCTGACGGAGGATCGCTGATGAAGGTATACGGCTGGTAATTCCTAAGGCAGACTTATAAAATTCGCTGTCATCATGGAATTCTCGAACGGCATCAAAGTCCGGTTTGCCCATACATTCGAGTGCTATGAAAGTAGCGAGTATATCGCCATCCTTGATCTGCTTTTCGGAACGTTTTCCGGTTGCCCCGAACATGTTAATGCGTTGTATGAAATCGCTTTTATCAAGGATGTGGCCGACCAGCGCAATTCCACCGGCCGGGATAATACGTTCGTCAGTGAGTCTGACCTCGATATTGTCCATCGTGTGCTTCCTCCTAAGGTGAAAAATTCTGTATTTATTATAACAGATTTCATGCACCTTGTGGGTGAATTGCAAAATTATTATTAAAAAATGTTTATGTCCGCATAAACACTAGGCTAATTGAAGCTTCTGGTTATAAAACGGCCATGGGGTTTCACGGATTAAGGTTTCTTCTATGATTATATAGCACACTCAATTGGAAGGCAAGTGCGCTAACTGTGCTGCAATCTCAGCGAGTTTGATATGAATGAGCCGGAGAGTACGAGGATTTGTGAACGCAGCAACCAGCCGGTGAAAGTGTTCGGGAGAATAGAACGGAGGGGACACAACGTGGACAGTATGAGCACAATAGGAATAGAATCTTTACGGGACAAGAAGCTTCGTGTTGTGGCATACGCCAGATATGCCAAAAATAATCCGGACTGGATGCCAGATAATGCTGAAGTCCGTCTGGGATACATCATAGAAGAGATAGCTTTAAACCTAAATTGGACGTTTGCAGGCGGTTACTTAGACAAGGGAATGGTTGATCCGTATTCATATCCGGATACCAGAATACAGGATTTGCTGAAGGATTGTCGAGAAGGAAAGATTGATGTGGTCTATGTAAAAAGTATCGAAAGACTTGCAAGAAATACTGGGAGTCTCTTGAGCATCGTTGATGAATTGTCGCGATTAGAACCGCCTGTGGGTGTATTTTTTGAAACAGAGAACTTATTTACCCTTGATGAAAATAATAACCTGTGTGAATTCATGAAAGTACTGCAGAAAATAATGGAAAAGGCAGAAAAAGAGACGCAGATGAAGGCTGAAACACCAAGGTGCTTATGTGGGCTGACAAATATTTCGGAATCATGTGGAGTTATAAGCGAAAGGGCTGCTGGTCATGACAGAATATGAAAAGCTCGTGCAGGCAGAACAATACGCACACACGATAGAAATAATCGAAATTACCACAGGAAAAACAGGCGTGGCGAACACAAAAGACGGAAACGTGGAGCTCTTTTACGGAGCTGACGATGGAAGCGACGATAAGACCGTGACCGCTGAAGAGTTCAGCAGAGATTTTCAGATTACGGATGTTATCACTGGATAATGAATTGTTGTCATCGGATAAAGTGATGAAATCTAATCTCATAATGGTAGAACGGTAAAAGAAACGAGAAGAAAGTGCAGGTGAGGGAAAGTGAGCGACGGAAACGGCGGTTTCGGAACAAAAGACAGAATCAGAGACCGTTATTCGAAAAGCCGGGATATGAGCAAGGTCACGGTGCTGATGCCGAGACCCCAGACGAATCCATTTGACCACAGGGTCAGAAAACGGGTGGTTGTCTATTGCCGCGTCTCAACGGACGGCATCTCGCAGACCACATCATTCGAGCTTCAGAAGAATTATTACCTGAAATGGGTGCGTCAGAACCCGGACTGGAAGCTTGTAGCGATGTATTGTGATGAAGGTCTGACCGCAACAAAAATCGAAAAGCGTGATGGTCTGATTCAGATGCTCGAAGATGCGAAGGCAGGTAAATTTGACATCATCGTTGTTAAAAATCTGTCCCGTCTGAGCAGGAACCTGCGCGATTGTATGAATATTGTCTACAAACTTCGTGCGCTTCCGAATCCTGTGGGTATTCTGTTTGAGACGGAAAACCTGTTCACGCTGGATAAGAGCGCGGATTTTACCCTGCAGGTTCTCAGTTTGGTCGCACAGGAAGAATCGCACAAAAAGAGCGAAGCCATGAACGCCAGCGTACAGCAGCGTTTTGCCCAGGGTCAGTACCTGACTCCTGCACCTCTCGGATTTGACAACAACGAGGACGGCGAGCTGATCATCAATGAAGAAGAGGCAAAGACGGTCCGCCTTATTTTCAAGATGTATAATTCCGGCTGCTCCGTCAGCCTGATTGCGGAGACGCTGGAGATGCTCGGACGCAGGACAAAGACCAAAGTCCTGAAGGACGGCCGCTTGAAGATGGGCAGGACGAAGTGGCATACCAGCTCGATTGTGGGGATTCTGCGCAATGAACGCATGTGCGGCGACGTTGTCGCGCAAAAAAGTTACACGCCGGATTATCTGACCCATAAATCGGAAAAGAATGATCGTGTCCTTCCTCAATATCACGCCAAGGATCAGCATGAGGGCATTATTTCAAGGGAGGAATACGAGCTTGCCAACCGCCTGCTTGACGCAAACAAGGGCGGCTGGGACAAGGGGCTTCCCGAACTGTCCGTTTATGAGGACGGCGCCCTGCAGGGCTGTGTGGGTACTATTCCCAAGTGGTGTGGATATGGCGCGGAGGATTACAACCGTGCGGCACTCCGTGCGTTCGGCGTCACTGAGGAAACCCTCCCGGAATACGAAAAGAGCATCGAAGAATACAACCTGGAGATGCGCAAGCAGGACGAAGTCCCGGCAACCCAGTATTCGATGGGACGTAGGTATGAAATGGACTCGGATGATTACCGCCTGTTCCCGGATAAGAGTGATGAGGCTGAAGAAGAAACCCAGGAAGAACCCGGCATCAGCTTCGCATCTATGGTAGAGTCGATTCGCCAGAAGCAGCCTGCAGTCGCCGCAAAAGACCAGATCGGTCAGTATGACTTTGAGGGCTATGAGCTTGTCAGGGCGCAGATGTTCTCCACCAGGGGAAAGGCATGTATCACCCTTGACCACAGGGGAGTCACATTCAATAAAGCCTGCTCGGATAGATTTGAGGGGCGGATTGAAGATGTGGAGATCATCTATAATCCCCTGGAAATGATTCTGATCGTCCGCCCCGCAAAGAAGGATTCGGCGAAAACGCTGGGATGGTCTCGGACGAAAGATGGACTCACAACGATGCGCCATTGCTCCTGCCGTGGAATTATGGGCGCCGTTTACGATAACATGGGCTGGAATGAGGAATACAAGTACCGGGTGATCGGAAGCTCCTGCGGAAGCGGTGACGATGCGATGCTGATTTTCTGCCTGGAAGAGCCGATGATTATCGCTCCCACAAAAGAAAAGGCACAGCCGGAAGAAGTCAAACCCGCCAAGGAGAAAAACTGGGTTGACGAAGTGATGGGAGTTGACGACGGCTGGGACCAGAGAACCGTCTCAACCATCGACCCGATGGATTACGTGGATGACGGCAGAAGTGCCAGGAGCAGCGCGATTTATTATGGCAGCATTGAAGAAGCGGCCCGTGAGGGAAAGCTGAACCTTGATCAGCTGGGAAAAGACAAATATGACCCAGGCGTCATCTGCGAGATGGTGAAAAAGGGCCTTTCTCCCCAGGAGGGCTGGATCTATCTGCGAGGCATGGCTGTTTTCAAGAAAAACAGTATCATGATCTTCCCGGAGGACTGGGCAGACAGCTTCGGCACCGACATCTACCACAGCTGCACGAGGAAACAGACCAGGTATGAGCATGGGGCTTCCGGCTCCAAGGCTGAACCTTACGGCTGGACGCTCGGTGTGGATGTCCCGACCAGGGAAGAAGTGGATGCGGAAATTAAAAAACTGAAGAGGGAATCTGCATAAATACTACACCATAGGGATAGTGCGCCTATTTTTAAGGAGGTGTCGCTGTGAGCAAAATAATTGAAGATATGCTGCGGGAAACAAGGGAGCAGGCGGAAAGAGAGGCAATGCTTGAGGTTCTCGAATCCGGCGAACGCTCCGTTGCAGATATAGCTTACGCTGATGACCTGACTGAAGAAGAGGTCAGGCGTATATGCGAAGAAAATAGTATTCCGATCCCTCAATGTGAGGACTACATAAATATCCCCAAAACGCCGACACAGGCGGAAGCATTGTTACGGGAAGTTATGGCGAACACTGTGAATTATCCGTCTATCGAGTACTATGCCGCAAAGATGCTGAAATTGGGGCTGGTCGATAAGAATACAGCTGCCCGGATATGTATGCTGAGTAAGGCTAAAGCTGATGAATTGGAAAACGCCTCTGACGAACAGATCAAGGAACTCCGCCATGCAAAAACATATCATGCAGAGGGCTGTGACGAAGCAGAAAAGCCTGTCTTTGTACAGTACAGAAATGATGAATATGAGGTTAACTGGCGGGCAGTGCCGATTGACACATGGGTGGAAGAGCGAAGCTTCCTGCGGCACGATACCGGCAGCGACAGAAGGACAAGGTACCATTTCGCCGGTGTGTATTGCGACGGCTCCCCAATGGTGTACTCCATCGGCACTTCGTGGACAAACGGCGGATATGGCAGCAAGATAACGGTCAATGCCGAGGATCTCTATCTTGTGAAGAGGGAGGACTTCGAGAAATACGCAAAGAAACGCCAGGCTTCGAACACGGCTGAGTAAATGTATTAATGCCGATTCAAAATATGCTGGGGGAGAAATTCAGATGTCGGAAAACAGCTATGCCATTTATCAGCTGAAACAGAGCAGCGAGAACATGGACAGGGCGTTTATGCCGTTAAAGTATTTATACGAGAAGCATATCCCAGTACAGCGGGAGAAGTATGCCCTGGTCTATCGGGCACAGCTGGAGGATGGCGAAACGCTGGATGACCTGTATCTGAAGTTTAATATGAATCATCCGTCAGATTATACTGGCCATTCTCTGAGTATCAGCGATGTGGTGGTTTTGCGAAGAGACGGAACTGAGACAGCATTTTACGTGGATGATATGGGATTTTCGGAAGTCCCGGAGTTCCTGAATGAAGATGATGTAATCCTATTTCAGGGCTGTCGTGATACAGCAAGATTTAATACGGCTATATAGGAAATCAGGCAAACAACCAGGAGGGGATGGAACGATGCCGGAAGATATAATCGAAAGCACAGAAACGGAGGTTGAAGAAACACTCCGTGCTGTCCTGCAGTTTTGTGTGAGTGTGTCTGACACGATACTTGATGATGCAATGGCAGAAACCTTCGAGAAAGCCGGAGTAATGACGATGAACCGAGGGCTTGTAGTCCGCTTAAAAGACGGCTGTGAATACCAGCTGACAATAGTTCAAAGCAGATGACGGATCGGTGTACTTTTGGAGAACTGCTGGATCTACCAGGCAGACAGGAGGGCAAAAAAACATGGATAAGATAGAGCTGCGAGATATCCAATCCTTTAAGGCTGAGGATAAAATAACCGTCAGCAGAATCGAAAACGAGGATATCGAAATCATTCTGGATGAGGTAGATGCTGCCGGAATGAAGCTGGTCACTGACGATGACGGCACTCCCCGTGCGGTTATCATGTCAATGCAGGTGTATAAGTCTCTGCTGAAAGAGCTTCACCCGGATGATTATGAGGCAAAACTCAAGGAAATTAACGATGCCTGTGCAGACTACTGCCTGACACACGCCGGGATAGACGAATAAAACATGGGAGGAAAACAATATGAACTTAAAGGAAGCGTTCCGTTTCCAGAATAAGCTGCAGGCACTCAGTGATGAGGTGAACGCAATTCTGGGAGAAGAGAAAAACGTTGTGACAACCAAGAACACGTATCTGCGCAAGAAGGTCATGCCGGAGACGGAAGATGAAACTGTTGTCACAGAGACGGAAAACGAGTACGCAGAGCGTATCACCGACCTGGCTGCTTTTCTTATCAATCTGCTGAATGAGCGGGAAAAGCTGAGCGAGGCGATCCGTAAGGCAAAAGAGACTCTTCCGATTGATATGGACAGCGAGGTAAGCCTGAATGCCAAGCGCCAGGAGACGGTCAAAACGCTGCGCAGGATGGATTCTATCCGTTCCAGCGAGACCGTAGTCCCCAATGGCGGCACAGGATACCGTTTTAATGCGGAAGGCAATCAGGTGACATACCGCTGTGATGTAAAACGGGTGACGACCATCAATTTTGACCGCAATGTTGTGAGAAAGTACATCCGTGAGCTTGACAGGAAGGCAGATGCTGTTTCCGCACAGATCGACCAGTGCCTTGTGAATTCCACGGTGGAATATGAGGCACCGTTCGATGTGAACGATTCGCTGTATACGATATTTGAGGAATTTGCGCCGGATAAATAAGGACTGGACATTGTTGTGTTACGCGATTTTGATGACCGGAAGGGAGGAGGAATGTGATGCCCACATCAAGTATATTTCACAATTTTACAATAACGGATGAGAAGACGGCAGAGCAGTTCCTGGACGCATTAGAGAAGGCATCACAGCAGCCGCCGCGGAAGTCGCAGATTGGCTACAAACCGCCAATCAGAGATCCCGAAGTCCTCCGGGCAATGATGGCTAATCGGATGGCATCGTCCGAAAACGCAGATAAGAATTCAAAATACAAGTAAAAACTATAACAGCTCGGCTGTTTTTGAAGCGGCAAGGCAAGGGTGGCACGGAAGTCGGTTCAGGTGCAGATGAACTATAACGCTGCACGATTTTTTCCGGTGGGTCGTCGCCCCAGAACGACAATTAAATTCTTTTAAGTAAGAGGTTGAAAGACCAAAAAGCTGCAAGAACTCTGTCAGCACACTTACGAGAACACCATATAACGATAGCCTGCCAATTTGTCAATTCAAGAACTCGCTCTTACGTCTCAATTCCTTAATGTGTAGAGGCATTACGGTGTCTGACACATACGAATGTAAATGAAGTGATGCCAAAAGAGTATCACACTGCTGCTGAAAAAGCAACTTGTAATATCCCAAGTGGATGTGAAAAAGTGCGGATTCAGAAAAAATGACGGAAGAATCATCAGTGTCTTGCCGTGTCAAAAGCAGCCGAGCTGTAATTCATGACGCACAAAAGGAGATGATGACGGGAATGATCGCGCTTGTTAGCTATTCGGATATAGAGCATTACAAAGATGGGTGGATCTGGTATCCGTTCATTCCACGCAAGGGCATCACGCTCCTTCTGGGCGCACCAGGCACCGGAAAATCAATGTTTCTCATGCAGATTATTGCTGTGCTGACCGGTGCCGGAACCTTCCCCGATGGTATTAAGCCTGAAAAGCCGATGACTGTTATTTATCAGTGTTCCGATGACGGTCTGTCAGATACAGTGAAACCACGCCTTACAGCGGCAGGAGCCGACTGTAATAAGGTTGTGTATATAAAAGACCCTGACAACGCCTTGACGCTGAATGATGGATTTGTCGGCGAAGCAATGCAGAAAACCGGATGCGGGATGTTCGTATTTGATTCGTACAGGGCTTATGTCGGTGACAACTGGGATGACAAAACGGAAAGGGAAAAGATGCTCCGTGAGTTAAACGAGATGGTGGAAAGCAATGACTGTGCAGTAGTGTTGGTTGGATATACAGATCACAGTAACTCCGACTTAAATGACATTTATATTGATTCCGGGTGCGAAGATATTGCATCCATAGCTAAAAGCGTACTGCTGCTGTCCGCTGACGCTGCTGATAACAGGAAGCGGCGAATAAGTATCATAAAGACGAACAGTGCATTGAAGAGTGCGAAAATGAGCTTTGAACTAGGAGGAGAAAAAGGCTTCAAGTGGATTGATTGAGTTGTCGAATCCTTTGCAAATTTGCCATGCAAATAACGCAAAACCACTGAAATTTATATAGAAAAGACTGACGGTCTAGGATATAATAAGAAGAGACAGTATTGGAGCAAAGAAAGGAGTGCCGCTGATGGATGACAATCTGCTTGAATGCCCATATTGCGGGGAAGAACAGTTGGAACACGAGCCTGAAGGAGTTTCGATGCTCTCGTGCAGGACGAAATGTGAACACTGCGGGAGATATTTTGTTTATGCTGTCACGGTTGCCAGACATTACGAGAGTTTTCGGGACGATGAGCATAACGAAATTCCGTAAAACCAAAGGATTTGATAGAAACCATGAAGAAGATACCGACTTTATTCGAACGAAAATTTGAAAATCACATCGTAACAGAAATCCTCCCCAATGTGACGGAGGGCATGGAATGGGTATTAAATGGTGAGGGCATCGCTACTGTCAAATGGGACGGTGCCTGCCGCGCTGTCATAGACGGAGAATTTTACAAGCGGTATGATGCCAAACGCGGCAGGAAAGTCCCGGCTGGCGCAATACCTTGTGAGGATGCACCAGACCCGGTGACAGGACATCTCCCATGCTGGGTGAAGTGTGACCGCCAGGAGCCAGGAGACAAATGGTTCTGGGCGGCGTATGACAATTATGCGGATGAAAAACCGGACGGCACCTACGAAGCACTGGGGCCGCATTTTCAGACCAATCCATACCATCTGGAGCAGGATATTCTGAAACCGCACGGAAAAGAAGTAATCGAAGTAGAGCGAAGCTTTGAAGGAATCCGGGATTATTTGGCGAATAATTATATAGAGGGCATCGTTTTCTGGAAAGACGGAGAACCGAAATGCAAGATAAAGCGTAAAGACTTCGGATTTCCCTGGAAAACGGACAAGCGGTAATAAAGACTGTGCTGACAGCCAGCAGGAGAAATAAAAATGCTGCGGCGGATGCAGAGATACAGGCTGAAAACCACAGCAGACAGCAGAAAAAAATCTGAATTTTGTCCAAACAGACCTGGTTTTCGTATTGCTTTCACACATCCATTTCGAGTATAATATAGACAAGAGCAAAAAACGGTTGGAGGAGCAGAGGATAATACGTGTGTAGGGGAGAAGAGCAATGTCCGTAACATCACTGCTGGATACAAATACAGAGTTCAGAGAAATCATAAAAGAGCACCTTCCAAAGAAGGAGCAGTTCCGTACCAACAGGGGCGACAAGGCATTCTCCAAGAGCTACGAGCTTCTTGCTCCCAACAATCTGAATAACAGGTTTTACAGCACCTTGGTCGGTACAGCATTCGATTATGCGGCGAGATTCATCGTTGCCAGATATGCCTGTGTGAATCATGATGAAGAAAGCGGGATTACCTCCGATGCGACATCCGACTTGAATTCTATTCATGGCTTCAGCTATGTGAAGCAAACGCTTGAAAAGAAAGACGGAGGGACATATCAGAAACTGTATGACAGATATGTGAATGCTATTGCCTGCGTGAAAATATACTTCAAAAGACCGGATTTAGACCACGGCGTTCTCGTTGAAGCTTGTTGTTTCCTTGCCAGAATGGAACAGATATATCGTTCCGGCGGAATCATGCCGAGAAAAGGATATGAGAGTTTATTAGAAAAAGAGCCGCAGGAAGTATATGACGATTTAAAACGGCTTTGTGATGTATTCTTCGAAACGTTCATCACAAGCGGGATTGTCCACGATGGGAGCAAAGTCGTTTTCAACCCTACATTCGGAAAGGTCAGCACTCTGATTGACGGAGCCGATGCAGATATTTATATAGACGGAGTCCTATACGATTTCAAAGCTGCGAAAGAATCACGATACCGCTGGCAGGAGGTGGCACAGATATATGTTTATTACCTTTTGGACTGCCTTGAAAAGATATCTGTAGGAAACGACAGCCAGACAGCGGTCACTGGTAAAATCCACAGCATTGCGCTGTATAAGGCTCGGTTCGGGGTTATTGAAAGCTTTGACATCAGGAAAATTGACAGGGAAGACCTTATTGACACTCTGGTGAAGTTAAAAGATTATTTGTGTACTGTGGAGATGCGGATGAAAAGACCGGAAAGGACAGAATCTATGGATACACAGACAGCTATTGCAGCTGAAATTACAGCTGACGTTGCGGAGATCCGGCACAGTTATATGCAGGCAGGGATGATGGCGGAAGTAAATGATGTGAAGATAAGAAGCTGGGTTGACAGCCTTTACAATGCGTGAGTCCTGCCCAAATCATCAAAATACTACGGACAGCAGACACTGACCGGAACAATGCTGATACCAAAGGCGGTGATGGAACTAAATCCATTGAAAAATGCCGGGAGGATAAGAAGTGACGTATATCGGAAAAAGTATGTCAACAAATGCAAAGAGATCCCATGATAAAGGGCTGATGCCACTGTCGTCCTTTGGCAGGAAAGAGCTTGACCAAAGCGGATTCCCATATTCCGTTGCATTCTTCCGGTGGCTTTGCAGGAATGAATACATTATGCCAAAAGGGTTTCATCATACCGGGGCAGCCAAGACAATCACAAAGTTCTATTCACCCGGAGCCATAGGCAGCTTTGCAGGTCAGGCAAATATCCCTGTCCTTTATGCAATGTACAAAGGAAAGATGACACTTGATGAGGCTTTTGAAACAATCGGCGTCAGGTATTATAAAATAGAATGCGCCAAAAGCGTACTGGGCATAAAGGAAACCGGGAGCATGGTATGCGATGCCCTGTATTATGAAGGCATCTATTATGTTACGAAAGAAAGGAAATTCAACACAGGGAAGACATCACCCAGGCTGTACCATAACCTTGCTGAATATAAAAGAGGCGATCCCGCGTGGATTAACAAGTACGGGACAATATTAGAGAGAAAAATCCTCTTGATCCTGTCAAGACCGCGTAAGGAGATTACCGAGGCTGAATGCAGGAAATATGCGGCAGCACTCACGCTTAAACATACGAGCAAAGGTGAGAACGATCTTTCAGGAACTTCCGATGCCGATAGCAGCCCTGCCTCACCTGGCAGGACAGACGGGAAAAACGCTGCACAGGGGAAACTCCAAAACTTTGAGTTTATGACTAAAAGGCAGCGGGAAGCGTGGGAGCTGAAGAACCAGGGACTGGATTACAAGCAGATAGCAAAGAGGATGCAGGTGTGTGATTCTGTTGCACGCCAGCATGTGATGAATGCCGAAAAGCGTCTGGAAAAGTATGCCGCATGGCAGAGATTTGAAGAAAAGAACAGGGATAAGGCTGGGACCCTGTGGAGAGCCCAGTCGGGAGAAAAATCCAATGATTTAAAAGGTGCTGATGAATATTATCCTTCTGAAATGCCCCTGACAAAAGCGGATGCAGCCATGCTGCTGGATGCTATGGAGAATTATATCGGGAGCATGGAAACGCATACAACGGTTTATCGTCAATGGGACTGGGTTGCACAGATGCCGTGCAGGTACAGATACGCTGTGGGGCTGGATGAAAAAATACAGCTGGCAGTCTATGGGGAGATCCGCTGCCAGCCGGGGCGGGCAAGCTGCTGGCTGGAGGAGACGGAAGAAAATTTTCAGCAGGATGTGGTTAACCAAAACATAACGAAAGCAGCGAAGAAAGAAGGGACGCAGGATTTGTTTCATATCCATGATCAAAAGGAAGCCGTTATGAATTATGGGGAGAGCCAGTATGCTGAAGGCAGAACAAAAGCGACGCTTGAATGTATCAGAAATCTCATGGAAACCATGGGTATGACAGCGGAACAGGCTGTACAGGCACTTGGCATTCCGGCCGATGAACAGGCTGGGTATATTGATATGCTGTGAAGGGTCTGTCAGCTGCAGACAACATGGCGGTTGTTAGTGATATACCTCAAAACAGACAATGATTACGGGAGGTGGTAACCTGATTTTGAACACAGGAAACACTGGGCAACCGAAAAAATCTGATTTTTATGCAATCAAATCCGTTTTTCATATTGCCCTGACACATCAATTTCGAGTATAATATATAGCAGGAGCTACATTGGATGTGGCTGAAACCGCTTGTGGCGGAGAAATAAGCCATTAGGGAGGAGCAGGGCAGTGGAAACAAATTTCTTTACAAATGAGCTTGTTGCCTCCAACAGGGTTATTTATACGCCATCGGCATTTGCCAGAAGCAACCTGATATATCTGCAGGAAATCGGGAACCTGAGAGCCGTCTCTCCGCATATGAGTTCAAGAAGCGACCTTGCATCGTTCCTCTTCTTCATCGTAACAGATGGATCAGGAAAGCTTATATATGGCGGAGAAACGCACGAGCTGCACAACGGCGACTGTGCGTTTATAGACTGCCGTAAACCCTACAGCCAGGGGAGCAGCAAAGAGCTGTGGTCGCTGAAATGGTGTCACTTCTATGGCTCAAACATGGCTGGAATCTACAGCAAATACAAAGAGCGTGGCGGATACAGCGTGTTTCATCCAGCCGATGCCGATGTTTATGAAAAATTGCTTGATGAGGTTATGCAGCTGGCATCTTCGGATATATACACCAGAGACATGCATATCTTTGAAAAGCTGGGTTCTCTCGTAACGAATATTATGGACGAGTCCTGGCATCCGGAATCGAAAGCAACGGCAGGACTAAAGCGAAATGTCCTGGAGGTCAAGGATTATATAGACGGCCACTATAAAGACAAGCTGA
>JAJPZU010000069.1 GCA_021204165.1 Prevotellaceae bacterium | reverse complement strand
ATTATGAGGACATTTCCAGAGTATTTTGACAAACTCTTTTTGGATTTAAGCGGATGTATTCACACCCACTATAACTAATATGAAACAAAATTAATGCAGATTATAAGCTAAAGACAAGCACTCATTTCCAAACCATACACATTGCTTGCCACAAAACAAATTCTCTTACGGAGAGATGGATTTTTCGAGTGCAAAGATACAAAGAATTGCATAAAAGCCTCAAAAACAGCCAAGTTTTTTGCTTATTAGCCGCCCAAGATTTATTACAAATCATTTTAATGTTATACAAAAAGGATGTTCACAGGACGATAATACATTCAAAAACAAGCATATAAGAGTCCTGTCCATCTCTCCGTAAGAGACGGACTAAAAAACGGTATAGAGAGGGGACTCCTGACGCATTCAATTTATTAGTAACGACACTTGTTTTAGCAAATGACAAAACAGTGTATCACATTTTTTTGCATGGGGAAGAGCCAAGTTGGAAATAGAGGGGATTTATCTCCAACTTTTACTAACAGTTCGCATAACTGCTTGAATTGCAAAGACATTCACATTCAAGCAGGATTGGGAGGAATGTACCATATTCAAAGCAATGACTTCTGAGAATGACAAAAACAAGCAGTGGTTTGTCATGCGCGACTTGAAACGCACGAATGCCAAACAGCCGGCATACCGTCTTCTTGCAGAACAGCAGATAGAGGTATTCACCCCGATGAAATGGACGCTGGTCACAAGTCGGGGAAAGAAAGTCAGAAAAGAAGTGCCATTTCTGCAGGACTTGGTTTTTGTGCATGACACTCGGGAGAAAATCGACCCCATTGTAGCAAAATGCCCCACCCTGCAATACAGGTTTCTAAGGAAGACCTACCGTAAACCGATGACCGTGCCCACCTCCGAAATGGAGCGTTTCATCCATGCCGTCATCAGTTCGGAATCGCCCCGCTATTATCTCCCGGAAGAGATTACTCCGGAAATGTACCGCCGCAAGATACGCATTGTGGGCGGTCCGCTCGACGGCTACGAGGGCAGTCTGCTTACCATGCGCGGTTCCAAGGTGAAACGTCTGCTGGTGGAGCTGCCCAACCTGCTGACCGCCGGAGTGGAAGTCAGTCCGGAATACATACAGATAGTAAATTAAGCGAGGACAGCATACGCACTCATCACACAGCGTTTCTACACCACAGGTGAAGATCCACATATTTATCGTTTCCAATAGAGCACGATTTTTCTATAAAATTTATTTCAATAAAATAATTGAGACTGAGCATTTGGTTGCAATTGACATGTACGGAATAAATTGCAACAATCTCAGATATTTAGGTGAATTATACAAAATATACCGATTTTCATCGGACACATAATCTATATAATCATAATGAAAGATTTAAGCAGTATAAAAATAGCCGTAGCCGGCACGGGCTATGTCGGTCTGAGCATTGCCACACTGCTGGCGCAGCACCACCAAGTGACTGCCGTGGATGTGGTGGCGGAGAAGGTGGAGAAGCTCAACAGAAGAATATCACCCATACAGGACGAGTACATAGAGAAGTATCTGGCGGAGAAGGAACTCAGCCTGACCGCCACGCTCGACGGACGCGCAGCCTATCGGGACGCGGACTTCGTGGTGATAGCAGCCCCGACGAACTATGACCCTGTGAAGAACTACTTCGACACGAGCCATGTGGAGGAGGTCATCGACCTTGTTCTGGAGGTGAACCCGGACGCGGTGATGGTCATCAAGAGTACGATTCCTGTGGGCTACTGCCGCAGCCTCTATGTGAAGTATGCACAAAAGGGAGTGAAGCGGTTCAACCTGCTCTTCTCGCCGGAGTTCCTGCGCGAGAGCAAGGCTCTGCATGACAACCTCTATCCGAGCCGCATCATCATCGGTGTGCCCAAGTTGATTGACTCGGACGAATTTGCAGAGGAGAACAAGGCGATTCGTGCCATTGCCGACCTCGACAGGCTGAATGATGCGGCCAAGACCTTCGCCGGACTTTTACAGGAGGGTGCCATCAAGGAGGACATCGACACGCTCTTCATGGGCATGAAGGAGGCGGAGGCGGTGAAGCTGTTCGCCAACACCTATCTTGCCCTGCGTGTGAGCTATTTCAATGAGCTTGACACGTATGCGGAAGTCAAGGGGCTTGATTCGCAGGCCATCATACAGGGCATAGGTCTTGACCCGCGCATTGGTACGCACTATAACAACCCGAGCTTCGGGTACGGCGGCTACTGTCTGCCGAAGGACACGAAGCAGCTTCTCGCCAACTATGAGGATGTTCCGCAGAACATGATGAGCGCCATTGTGGAGAGTAACCGCACGCGCAAGGACTTCATCGCCGACCAAGTGCTTCGCAAGGCGGGATACTACAGTGCCAACAGTTCATTCAACAGCGAGAATGAGAAGCAGGTTACCATCGGTGTCTATCGTCTGATGATGAAGTCGAACTCCGACAACTTCCGCCAGTCCGCCATTCAAGGCATCATGAAGCGCATCAAGGCGAAGGGTGCGGAGGTCGTCATCTATGAGCCGACGCTGGAGGACGGAAACACCTTCTTCGGAAGCAGGGTTGTCAATGATATGGCAGAATTTAAGAGACAGACGGATGCCATCATCGCCAACCGTTATGATTCTGTCCTTGATGACGTGAAGGACAAGGTTTACACGCGTGACATTTTCAAAAGAGACTGAGGCATGGTAAAATATAATATAGATTTGACAGGCAAGACTGTTCTTGTGACCGGTGCAGCTGGTTTCATCGGTTCAAACCTCTGCAAACGTCTGCTGGCAGATTACGAGGATATAACCGTTGTCGGCATTGACAACATGAACGATTATTATGATGTGCGGTTGAAAGACGAGCGGCTGAAAGAACTCTCGGTGCATGGCGACTTTGTTTTTATCAAAGGCGATATCGCCGACAGGAAACTTATCGACTGTCTGTTTGAGGAATACCGTCCACAGGCAGTAGTAAATCTCGCCGCTCAGGCCGGAGTGCGTTACAGCATCACCAATCCGGATGCCTATATACAGAGCAACCTGATAGGCTTCTACAATATCCTTGAAGCCTGTCGCCACAGCTATGACCACGGTCAGCAAGGTGTTGAACATCTGGTATATGCCAGTTCGTCGAGTGTCTATGGCTCAAACAAGAAGGTGCCGTACAGCACGGATGACAAGGTGGACAACCCGGTGTCGCTCTATGCCGCCACGAAGAAGAGCAACGAGCTGATGGCTCATGCCTATTCAAAACTCTACAACATTCCGAGCACGGGACTGCGCTTCTTCACAGTGTATGGTCCGGCCGGTCGTCCCGACATGGCATACTTCGGATTCACAGACAAGCTTGTGAAAGGTGACACTATCAAGATATTCAACTACGGCAACTGCAAGCGTAACTTCACCTATGTGGATGACATCGTGGAGGGCATTGTCCGTGTGATGCGCCATGCACCGGAGCGCACAAACGGTGAGGACGGTCTTCCCGTACCCCCATATAAGGTCTATAACATCGGCAACAACAATCCTGAGAATCTGCTGGACTTCGTGACAATCCTTCAGGAAGAGCTCATCCGTGCCGGTGTGCTGCCTACGGATTACAACTTCGAGGCGCATAAAGAACTTGTGCCGATGCAGCCCGGCGATGTGCCCGTGACCTATGCGGACACAAGCGCATTGGAGGATGACTTCGGGTATAAGCCAAGTACAAGCCTGAGAGATGGATTGAGGAGGTTTGCGGAGTGGTATAAAGTTTTTTATATGGAATAGTGTAATAATGAAACGACATCGGCAATATGGATTACTATTGTGAGGTGTGAGATGTTTGAGTAAGAAAAAGTTTGGATGGTAAGCTTTTTGTAAAATAGTCGTTATTTTTTATGGCTGATATTGGTATAGATAAAAAGATTGTAAGGAACACGTTGATGTTGTACATTCGCATGTTCTTGATGATGCTAATAAGTCTTTATACTGGTCGTCTCGTTCTTGATGTATTGGGTATTGAAGATTATGGTATATATAATGTTGTCGGAGGGTTCGTTGCAATGTTTTCTATAATAAGTGGTGCAATGGTTGGAGCTTCACAACGTTTTATATCCTACGAATTGGGAAAAAGCGGAGAAGGGAATGTCCATAAAGTTTTTTGTACAACTGTATCAATCCATATTATTCTTGCAATTATAATATTGATTATTGGAGAAACATTGGGAATATGGTTAGTCAATAATTATTTAAAATTTTCACCAGAACGTTATGTGGCTGCAAATTGGGTTTTTCAATTTGCTCTTTTTACATTTATATTCAATATAATAAGCATACCTTATAATGCTACAATTATAGCTTATGAAAAGATGTCTGCTTTTGCTTATATAAGTATATTGGAGGCAGTGCTTAAATTAGTTATTGTTTATTTATTGCTGATTAGTTCATTTGATAAACTCATTTTGTATGGTTTCTTAATGTTTTGTATAGCAGTAGCTATTCGTTTTGTATACACCTTTTATTGTTCTATTCATTTTAAGGAGTGCCGTTATCAATTAATACTTGATAAGAAATTAGTTAAAACAATGCTTTCATACACTGGCTGGAATTTTTTAGGAGCATGGGGAGGAACTTTTCGAGGTCAAGGAGTGAATATGGTTCTTAATAATTTCTTTGGTGCTACTGCAAATGCAGCTCAGGGAGTTAGTAATCATGTCCTTGGTGCAATAACAGGATTGGTTAGCAATTTTAATATGGCTATGAATCCGCAGATAATTAAACGTTATGCAGCAGGCGAGAAAGAGTCCATGTTTAAACTTCTGTTCAGTGGTTCACGACTGTCTTTTGTTTTATTGTTGGTAATTTCGACACCAATAGTAGTTGAAGCTCCATTTGTTCTTGGTATTTGGTTGAAGGATGTACCAGAATATTCTGTTCAGTTTCTTCGCATTACAATTTATGTAGCTTTATTTGATTCTCTTTCACGAAATCTTGTAACAGCAATGCAGGCCTCAGGTATAGTCCGCAATACTAATATAGCAGCATTCCTTGTCAGTTCATTTGCAATACCAATGGCATATTTATTCTTCCTTTGGGGATTTTCTCCTTATTATGCCGCAGTTGCACAGTTAATCGTTTCTTTAGGGCTTTTGTGGGTTAGAGGAATAATCCTACGAAATACTATAGACTTTCCTTTTTGTAAATTCTTTACAAGTGTTGTTCTTAGGATGCTCTTAACAACAATCGTGGTGTTTATACCAAGTTATGGTTTGGTGTTGTTAGCGGATAATATATCCGACTCTTTCCTAATTCATATTTTAAATATAATAATTTCATTGACTCTTTCTTTATTAATCAGCTATTATCTGGGATTCACAAATGAAGAACGCCATGCTGTTACCTCCAAAATAAGAGCTATAATAAATAATAAATTATGCAGAAAATGAAAACATATTCGATAACCTGTCATGACTGTTATAATTATGGGGCATCGCTCCAAGCTTATGCTTTACAGGCTTTTTTACAAAAAGAAGGTTATGAGCATACAATTATTGATTATAAGCCTGAGTATTTGTCACGTAAATATAGGTTTACTACGTTACGTCCAGATGAAAAAGGATATAGCATTTATCGTCATTTGGGACCGTTGAAATCTTTATTAGCGTTATGTGTTCACCGCAAGCAATTAAAAAATTATAGCCGGAAATGTTCTTTCGACAGATTTACCAAAAGATATCTTTGTTTGACGCAGGATTTTCATAATTGCAATGAGATAGAAAAAGCAAATTTGGATGCAGATGTGTTTATTGCAGGAAGTGATCAGATTTGGAATACGGATATGCAAAACGGACGAGATGGTTCTTTTTACATGGCTTTTGAGCGTGATAAATCAAAGAAAATATCTTATGCTGCAAGTTTTGGTATTTCAACAATAAGTGAAGAGTATAGTGATTTTGTAAGGGAACAAATTGGAAATATTCGTTGGGTTTCTGTTCGTGAGACCACAGGAGTTCAACTTGCAAATTCATTAGGTGTTAATGCTGTGCAAGTAATGGATCCAGTCTTTTTACTTGCAGATTATGAATGGAAAGAAATTATTCCCCAAAAGGAGGAGCCAAAGGATAAATACCTTCTGCTTTATTATCTTGGAAAAGATAATGATCTTGTTAAAGAACTGGCATTAAAAATAGCCCGAAAAAAAGGATTGAAAATATATGCCTTAAATGATGGACGAAGAGTTTCTTTTGCTGATAAAAATATAAACGATGCAGGTCCGTTGGAGTTTTTATATTATTTGTCCAATGCGTCATTTGTGTTCAGCACCTCTTTTCATGCTACTGCTTTCTCGTTAATATTCAAAAGACAATTCTTTGTGTGTCCTCTGGTAGGTCAAAGAAATTCTTCAAGAATGGCAGATATGCTGCAATTGTTAGGAATTGGGAATCGTTGTCTTGATTCATTAGATTATCCATCTTGTGATATAGACTACCCTTCGATATCTGCATTGCTTGAAATGAATATTGCAGAATCAAAACGAATATTTTTAGAAAACTTATCTAAATAGGTTTGTATGATAAAACAGCATTTAAAACATATTTTTATATTATTGTCTATTCTGTTGTTTGGATGTGTAGAG
>JAJPZU010000196.1 GCA_021204165.1 Prevotellaceae bacterium | reverse complement strand
ATTTTGACGCGTGCCAGAGGTCTTAGGATTTTAACATTTGACAAAATCAAAAAGAAAGCATTTCACAAATAAAAGCAGTAAATCAAAACCAAAACACCCCAAATCGCTTTCTTTTTGTCAGAAAATATTTTTGTTAAAAAATATATATAAAAAATTTTGCTATGGGAAGCCAGTGAGTACCACCACAAGAGATAAACGGAAGAGTCCATCAAGCATGTCACACAACCATTAAGTAAACAATATATTTTTCTTTTTCTCTTATTTGGAGTATCTTTGTCAACCAAACTCCCAAACACACCCTAAGAACTTCCAATATCAATATATATATGTTGACAGAAAAAGAATGTGAATTTCTCAACTCAAGGATGAAAGGTACGATGATTGAAGCATTAGGCATACGGTTCGTACCTACAGAAGATGATGCGGCGGTGGCAGAGATGCCTATCTGCCATGCCACCAAACAATATTTCGGCATTCTCCACGGCGGAGCTTCACTTGCACTGGCAGAGACAGTAGCCGGAGCCGGTTCTCTTCATCTTACAGGATATGACGAGGAAACCAAAGTATGCGGCATACAAGTGTCGGGAAACCATGTAGCCATGTCAGCCACCGAAGGAAAGGTGTTCGGACGCGCCACACTCGTACATGCCGGCAAGTCCATCCACACATGGAATGTAGATATTGTGGGAGAAGACGGGAAACTGATTTCCAGCGAAAGAGTGATGAACCGAATACTGCGCAATGGTTGAAGATATACACAGAGCCGTCGAAGGCGCACAGGCTTTTGCCATGTACCGTCTGCCGTTCTCCGATGAGTGTCACATTGTCGCACAGCAGTCGGAGCAGTCACGGACATTGCACGACCTGTCGGAACTTGAAGGCAGAAGCGGCTTCGTCATGGCACCGTTCCATGCCGACAGCCGTCATCCGATTATATTCATCAGTCCGGAGACAGAACAGTGCATACCGTTCCGGACAGACCTCCGGGCGGTCACAAATGCTCCGGCAGACCGTCCGGGCAACCCGGAGGTCTGTGAAGAAGACTATGATTCGTACCGGCAAGTGTTCCGAAAGTTCCACACCTCACTGTGCTCCGGCGAATTTGAGAAGCTGGTTCTCTCCCGGCGGAAGAAGCTGCATGTGGGCAATGTCCATCCGGTGGAGATTTTCATCCGCGCATGTTCGGCTTATCCGCGCATGATGGTATATCTATGCTCTGCACCCGAATGTGGAACATGGCTCGGATGTACTCCCGAAATACTTCTTGCCGGAAGCAAGTCGCACTACCGCACAGTGGCACTGGCCGGCACGATGGCACCGGACAACCCCGACACCACTTCACTGCATTCCGTCAGATGGAGTGACAAAAACCGGGAAGAGCAGAAAATCGTAGCCGATTTCATCCGAGAGAAACTGAAGCCACACACATACGTCATTGAGGAAGAAGGGCCTTACACTTCACGTGCGGGAAGACTTCTGCACCTGAAGACCGAATTTCACTTTTCCTCCGTATGGTCGAGAGAAGGCCATACGAAACCGGATTCATCCGGACCGGCGACATGCGCCGCCCCCACTCCGGAATGCCGGAGAAGCATGAGCGGACTGATAAGCAGCCTGCACCCCACACCGGCAGTGTGCGGACTCCCGCAGGAGAAAGCCCTGAGATTCATCATAGAGAACGAAGGGTATGACCGCCGATACTATTCGGGCATCGTAGGGATGCTGAACTTTCACGATGAGACCAACCTGTATGTAAACCTCCGCTGCTCCTCCATCGCCGCCGACGGAACAGCCGTTCTGTATGCCGGAGGAGGCTTGCTGCCTTCTTCCACCGTGGAAAGCGAATGGCAGGAGACGGAAGAAAAACTAAAAACGATATTAAATGTATTCAGATAAGCAGAACATCCTGTTGCTGACCGCCTTGATGCGTCAGGCTGCAATCACCGATGTTGTCGTATGCCCCGGGAGCCGCAACGCACCTATCGTACACAACTTCAAGGAGGCGGGCTTCGCTTGTTATGAAATTACGGACGAGAGGAGTGCCGGTTTCTTCGCCCTCGGACTGGCTGAAGCCAAGGCACGTCCGGTGGCAGTGTGCTGCACCTCCGGCTCGGCAGTGCTCAATCTGGCTCCGGCAGTGTCGGAAGCATACTACCATCCTCTGCCTCTGCTCGTCATCACGGCAGACCGTCCGCCATGCTGGATAGGACAACAGGACGGACAGACCATGCCGCAGACGCAGGCATTCGGCACACTTGTCAGGAAATCGGTCAGCATTCCGGATTTCAAAGAAGGGCAGCAAGAGGAACAGTGGTACTGCAACCGGCTTATCAATGAGGCTTTCATCGCGCTGAAACAATACGGAGGACCGGTTCACATCAATGTTCCGCTTTCAGAACCACTGTTCCGTTTCAGCACTCCGTCCCTGCCCGAAGCGGAAAGAGTCATCGAATACAGCCGACCGGATAAGGGTTTCACGGCAGCGGCTTCGCGGCAGATGGCAGACGAATGCGCTCATGTCAGCCGCCTGCTCATCGTCATCGGACAGTTGTCTCCTGCGGAAGCGGAAACCATCGTGCCCGACATCAAGAGACTCGTCAAGAAAGGGGCGGTAATCATTGCGGAGAAACTCGCCAATCTGAAGCTGGACGAAATAATCCCCTACAACTTCGACAGCATAATCAAAGCCTACCGCCACAAAGAGGAACTTATACCGGAAATGGCTGTCACCCTCGGAGGGCATATCGTGTCGAAACGAATAAAGCAACTTCTGCGCGAGGTACATCCACGGATTCACTGGCACGTCAGTATGCACGGAGAACCGGCGGATTTGTTCTGCTGTTCGACACGGCTGATTGAATCAGCGGCAGAAAATGTCGTCCGTTTCCTTGCCGACCACATCGACATGCCACAGGACAAGCCATACCAAGCACTATGGATGCGGCTGTCAGCCCTTGTAAAAGAGAAGACAGAGGCTATCTCCGACTACGGATTCAGCGACATGTCCGCCATCCGGACGATTGTAGAAAGCCTTGACAGCGGTTGGGACATACAAATTGCCAACAGCAACTCCGTCCGCCATCTGCAAATGTGGCAGAACAACCGGCATACGGTGATGTGCAACAGGGGCATCAACGGCATCGAAGGCTCACTGTCCACAGCTGTCGGCTACATGGCGGGAGGCAAGCCGACCCTGTTGATAATCGGAGACTTGAGCTTTTTCTATGACCGCAACGGGCTATGGAACAATTTTGTCAGAAGGAATCATGCGGCGCATGAGGCTTCCATCCCCGACGCGCCTTTGCGGATACTTCTTCTGAACAACAGAGGAGGCAGGATATTCCACTCCCTGCCCGGACTGTCGTCTTCCCCTTATCTGTCACAATACATCGCGGCGGAGCACGACACATCCGCCCGGAGCATAGCCCAAGAAGGCGGGTTCGGATATTTGTCAGCCGCCGACAGCAAGGAAATGGAGCGTTGCAAGCACGAGTTTTTCACATCGGACGACAAAGTGGTCATACTTGAAGTGTTCACAGATGCTTCCGAAAACGATGCCGCAATCAGCCGGTACGACAAAGAACTGGAGGAAATTTATTAAATAATTGTTCAAAATGAAAAGAGTCACAACATTGGTCTGCTTGTTGTGCTGTCTGACTCTCAGCACATTGGCAGCAAAGAAGAAACAGGAGAAGTCCCAGTTTTCGGGTTATCTGTTCGCCTATTTCGAAGGCGGCGGAGACAAGAACTTACAGGAACAGTTGCGCTTTGCCGTAAGCGAAGACGCAAAAAACTGGTATGCCCTGAACAACAACCGCCCTATTATCGCAAGCGACAGCATCAGCGAGAGCGGCGGCATACGCGACCCGCACATCCTCAGAGGAGAAGACGGTGCGTTCTATATCGTCGCCACTGACATGATGGTGGCCAAGAACGGATGGAACGAGAATCCGGGCATTGTACTGATGCGTTCCACCGACCTCGTGAACTGGCCACACGCAAAGATTAACTTGGGAAAAGACTGGCCGGCTTTTTCCGATGCCTACTGGGTGTGGGCGCCGCAGACCATCTACGACCACAAGGCAAGGAAGTACATGATTTACTTCACGTTGCAGCGCACCGGCGACAACCGTCAGTCGCTCATCACTTACTACGCATACGCAAACCGCGACTTTACAGCCTTCGAAAGCGAGCCTAAGCCGCTGTTCCGCGCGAAATACGGAAGCATCGACAATGACATTGTGTATAAGGACGGAACTTACCATCTCTTCTACAGCGGCAACACGAAGGACGAGAACGGCAAAGAGGTGAAGAACGGTATTCAGCAGGCAGTGTCGAAGAGTCTGAAAGGCGGATGGAAAGAGGACTTCAAATATCTGGACGCATACGCAGACACCAAGACCGGTGTGGAGGGCAGCAGTGTCTTTCCGCTTCATGACGGTAGCGGACAATGGGTTCTGATGTACGACCTCTACGGCAGCGGACGTTACGAATACCAGACATCGACAGACCTGATGAACTTCACGAAAAAGCCGCAATCGTTCCGTAAGAACTTCTTCCCTCGCCACGGCTCGGTTATCTCCGTGACAAAGGATGAGCTGGAACGTATGCAGCAGAAGTGGGGTTATGTGCTGACACATGAGTTTGAAAGCCACGGCAATCCTATCATCCGCGACAAGCATACGACTGACCCGGCAGTGCTTGTCGAGAACGACACGCTCTGGCTCTTCGCCGGACACGACATGAATGGCAACCAGAACGGATATGTGATGAAGGACTGGCTGCTCTACTCTACGACCGACATGCGCCATTGGAAAGAATATCCTTCGCCCCTGCACATCGACGATTTCGCATGGGCAAACAGCAAGCAGGCATACGCCGGGCACGTGGCAAAACGCAACGGCAAATATTACTGGTATGTTTCGACCAACTGGTGCGGCATCGGTGTGGCTGTGAGCGACAAGATTACAGGCCCGTACAAGGATGCTCTCGGCAAGCCGCTGCTCACCAATGAGCAGTGTTTCGCCTCAAAGCACAGTTGGGCATGTATCGATCCTGCCATCTTCACCGACGATGACGGCACACCTTATATTATCTGGGGCAACGGACAGTGTTACTATGCCAAACTGAAGGACAACATGGTTGAGATTGACGGAGAAGTGAAGCAGATAGACGTGCCACGCTTCACCGAAGCTCCGTGGGTGCATAAGCATCAGGGCAAATACTATCTGACATACGCTTCGGAATGGCCTGAGAAGATAGCATACGCGGTAGCTGACCACATCGGAGGCCCTTACAAGTCTATGGGAATCATCAGCGAAATTGCCGGCAACTCGAATACTACACATCCGGCCATCGTGAAGTTCCGCGACAACTGGCTGTTCTTCTCTCACAACGGCGGTCTGCCGGACGGCACCGGCTACAGCCGCAGCGTCATTGCCGAGCCGCTCCACTACAATGCCGACGGTTCCATCCGCAATATTCCGCCTACAGTCGAGGGTGTGGGCGAAATGACGAAGATGGGTGCCTACCTGATGGTCTATCACAAGGACTCCGACCACAGTCTGCACATGGCATTGAGCCGTGACGGCTACTCATGGAAAGCTCTGAACAACGACCAAGCCATTGTCAGCGGCGACAGCATTGCCCAGCAACGCGGCATCCGTGACCCACATGTCTATCGTGCGCCCGACGGCACTTTCTACATCGCAGCCACCGACTTGCATGTCTTTGCCCAGCGTGAAGGGTTGCGCGACACGGAATGGGAGCGCGACGGCGCAAAATACGGATGGGGAAACAACCGCGGACTGGTGCTGATGAAGTCACGCGACTTGATTCACTGGAGCCATACCGTGTTCCGCATAGACGAAGCATTCCCTGAGCATTTCGGCGATTTGGGCTGCGCTTGGGCTCCCGAGATAATCTATGACCCGGAAGAAGGGCGACTGATGGTATATTTCACCATCCGTCCTACCGGAAAAGGCAAGACCAAGCTATACTATTCATACGCCAACGAGGACTTTACCCGTCTGGAGACAGAACCGCAGCTGCTTTTTGAATATCCTGACGAGAAAGTTCAGATACTCGATGCCGACATCATCCCAATGCCTGACGGTCGCTATTGCATGACCTACTGTTCGCAGGAAGGTCCTGCCGGAATCAAAATGGCTATCTCAAACCACATCAACCGAGGCTACCAATACCAGCCTCAGCAGATTGACGCAGAGCCAAAATCGTGTGAAGCTCCAACAATGTACAAGCTTATCGGTCAGGACAAATGGCTTCTGATGTACGATATTTTCTCTATCAACCCTCACAACTTCGGCTTCATGGAGACGACTGACTTCAAGACATTCAAGCATCTGGGACATTTCGGTGAGGGAGGTACACACCGTGACGGATTCTCTGAGCAGAAACACGGGGCTGTCACTCAGATTACGGAGGAAGAAGCACAGCGACTGGAAGAATTCTGAAAGAATAATAACAAGAAGAAATAAAGGCTATTTGTTATATTCTGTGTAGTCTTCAAGTTTTCTAATGGTGTGAAGCTATGACTTAAATAGATTCATTCGTTTTTTCAAGTGAATGTAATCGACAAGTTTAGTGGGTGTGTTCACAGACTCCTCGTGTGCGACTTGCATATATTGGCAGACGTATTCGACAGACTCCTCCGTCGCTACCGCGCCACCTCCCC
>JAJPZU010000011.1 GCA_021204165.1 Prevotellaceae bacterium | reverse complement strand
ATACATGCAAATCATACATGAGGAGTCTGTTGAATACGTTTGCTAATATATGCAAATCACACATGAGGAATCTGTCGAAAACGTCTGCAAATATATGCAAGTCACACATTAGGAGTCTGTCAAATACATCCGCCCACATATCCGGTCACACATAGAGAGTCTGTGAATACAACCACTGAATATCCCCAAATAGACAAAAGGTATATACATTTCGGGCAGAACAGCTTTGTTGTGAAACAAGGCTGTTCTGCCCGAAAAGAAAAAAATCACAGATATGTGTCAGGTTTAGTCTTCCATGCCTTTGGAACGTCCTCGCTTGGTCAGTCTCAACCCGTTGTCCTCGATATTGATTAACCGGTGCTTGTACAGGTCGCCGGCAGCACGTTTGAATGTCTTTTTGCTGACCTTGAACTTGGCATAGATATCTTCTGCCGGAGTCTTGTCGTGGAATGGGATGAATCCGTCTTCCACAGAAATCATATAGTTCAGCAACTTCTCTGAGAAGCCCTCTACAAGCTCTTTGCCGTGCGGCTGGAGTGTGAGGTCGATTTTCCCGTCTTCTCTCACCTGCTTGATGTAAGCAGACAGTGTGTCTCCGGTATGCAGTTCTCTGAATATCTCATTGTCGTATATCAAGCCGCCGAAACGTCCTTCCACGATTGCTTTGAAGCCGAGGTCTGTCTTCTGCTGTATGAGTATCTCCACGCATTCGCCCTGTTCGTATGGAGGCATTGCTTCGGAAAGGAATTTCTCTACCTTTGCAGATGCTGCAATACGGTAAGTCACGGTGTCGATGTAGCAATAGACCACATAGCTGTGTCCTTGTTGCATACGCATTTTCTGTTCGCGGAACGGACAGAACAAGTCTTTCATCAGTCCCCAGTCAAGGTAGGCTCCGAACTCATTTGTCCATTTCACTTGCAAGTAGGCGAACTTGCCGACTTCTATCAGCGGGGTCTCCGTGGTGGCTGTGAGCCGCTCTTCGCTGTCGAGATACAGGAATACATCCACGATGTCTCCTATCCGGCAGTTCTCCGGTGCATTGCGTCGGGGCAGCAATATTTCACCTATCTCTCCTCCGTCGAGGTAAAAGCCGAAGTCAACTTCGCGCAGTACTTCAAGGCGGTTTCTTTTTCCTAATCTTATATTTTCCATCCTGTTGTGTTGTTATGGGTTTAAGATTGCAGTAATCTTTTATCTTTATATGGCATCTGTTTCCGGCATGTTCTCATTTGGAAGCGTGTCCGATTTCGGGGATACTTCTGAAATGTCCACAATCTGTCCGTCTTTCAGATGTATTGTGCGGTCTGTGATAGAAGCAAGTTCTTCATCGTGTGTCACAATGACGAAAGTCTGTCCCAGTTTGTCGCGCAAATCAAAGAACAGCTGATGAAGTTCGGCCTTATTCTGTGTGTCAAGGCTTCCCGAAGGTTCGTCGGCAAGAATGACCGAAGGGTTGTTTATCAGAGCGCGTGCAACCGCAACTCTTTGTTTTTCGCCTCCTGACAGCTCGTTGGGCTTGTGTTCTGCGCGCTCCTGAAGCCCGAGAAAACCGAGAAGTTCGCTTGCGCGTTTGCGTGCCTCTCTTGCCGGTGTCTTGGCTATCAATGCAGGAATCATGATGTTTTCAAGTGCTGTAAACTCAGGCAGAAGCTGATGGAATTGAAATACGAAGCCGAGATGGGAATTGCGGAAACGCGCCATCTCTTTCTGTCCGAGTCGGGTGACATCTATATTGTCTATGACCACAGTTCCTGCGTCAGCGTTGTCGAGAGTGCCCATGATTTGTAGCAAGGTGGTCTTGCCTGCACCGCTCGGACCCACGATGCTCACGATTTCGCTTTTGTGTATGTCGAGGTCGATACCTTTCAGTACTTGCAGCGAACCGAAGCTTTTGGTTATTCCTTTTAAGTTTATCATAATTAAATATATGGCGGAATGATAGCTGTTGTTAATCTCAGACCGGAACTCCTTTTGTTCCTTATCCCATGTTGCTAATCCATTTTGACAACCATGCTGTGATGCGCGAACCTCCGGAAGAAAGTTGCTTGCCATGTGGTTCGGAGAACGTCAGGTTGTCGGACGCTTCTCCGTTCTGGTCCGGGAATACAATCATCAGACTGTTGTTTGAGAAATAGCTTAGAATCTGCTTAGGCAACTGAGTGAATGATTTTTGGTATGAAATGGTGCCCGGACGTGCGGTGACGGCAACGAACAGATGGTCGAAGCTTATGTCTTTGCTCAACAGCAGAAGGTCGTCCCATGAATCCATTAAAGAATATTCGGCACGCACACTCTGGTGGTGGCGGCGCAAATGGCTGCGGATGAGGTTCAGTGTCTGTTCTGTTCCATTGAAACAGATGCGGCATCCGATTTCTCCAGCCATGCGTGAGATACGTTCCACCCACCGGTAAAAGCCGCTTTCATATTCTGCGCGTTCCGGTACAGCTACAATGATGCGGTGTATCGTGTTCACCGGAATAAGATAGTTTACGATGATAATTTGCCGTGCGGATCCTTCTACAAGCCCTTCTGCAAAACGTCCGTAGAACGAATCCACAAGCGTTCTGCGCCGGTGCAGTCCTATGATTATTTCTGACGCGTTGTTCTCGCGCATGGCATGAATGACACCGTTCACGAAGTTGACCGCCAGTCTGCTTTGCGACTGCATCCCTACGTCTGCCGCTGCCGCTATGCGCTCTGCCGCTGCCAGACACTTGCGGCTGTGAGCCTGTGCCACTCCGCTTTGGTCAGCGTCATTCACGACATTGAGACAGATAAGTCCTCGGTTGAGTTTTTGGTTGCGCATCATGATGGCTGTGCTTACCAGCGGTTCAATGTTCTGCGGGTCGTTGATAGGCAGCATTATCAGTTCGTCGTCGCTTCGGCTCTGCTTCTCTTCTTCTCCGGCATTGCCGGTGGAAGTTTCCTCTTCAAGTTTCATTTTGCGCGCCGCTTGGTCTGTGGCTATCGAACTTATGATGCACGATATGAGAATCATCATCACCACACCGTCGAGTACGGCATTGTTCATCAGCGGCACACCTTCCGCCACTTCGAGCTTTGTACCTACCATCACCATTGCGAGGGCACCTGCCGCGTGTGCTTCCGTGAGTCCGAACATCATCAGTCCGTCTGTGTGGGTGAAACGGAATATCCTGCGCGCCGTGAGTGCGGCGATATATTTAGACAACGTTCCAGCCACAACCATGATGATTACTACCAGCAGTGCTTCGCTGTATCCGAACAGCGGAGCCATATTGACCAGCATCCCGACTCCGATAAGGAAGTAGGGGATGAACAATGCGTTGCCCACAAACTCCACCCTGTTCATCAGCGGGGAGGTGTGGGGAATGAAACGGTTGAATACCAGTCCTGAGAGAAAAGCCCCGAGTATACCCTCCAGTCCGCAGACCTCTGCCATTGCGGCGGCGAAGAACACCATTGCTATCACAAAGATGTATTGCATCACCGAGTCGGAATATTTCCGGAAGAAAGTCCGTATGACAACAGGGTAAACCGCGAATATCCCTACCAGATACAGCACGCATTTGACGGAGAAGAATATCCAGAACCACATGTCGTTATTGCCCTTGTATGTCCCGGATATTCCGGCAAGGATAAGCAGGGCGAAGAGCAGCGCGAACATGGTCGCAGCCACAGACACGGTGACACTCTTGCTTCTGTTCACTCCGTAACGTCCTATTATAGGGTATGCCACGAGGGTGTGCGAGGCGAAAATGCTTGCCAGCAGCAGCGAAGCGGGAATGCTGTAGTCGAGCAGCCAGAAGCCGGCGGCAAATCCGAATGCAAAAGGGATGACGGATGTCAGCACACCGAACACCAGTCCTTTGGTGCGGTTCTGTTTCAATCCTTGCAAATCCATTTCCAGACCGGCAAGGAACATGATGTAGTATATTCCTACTTTTCCGAAAAGTTCAAAACTGGAGTCGCGCTCCAGAAGATTTAATCCATGTTCTCCGATGAGCACGCCCGCGAGAATCATGCCTATCAGGTGCGGAATGTGCAGCTTTGTGAAAATCATCGGTGCGAGGAGGATGATGCACAGAACCACGAAGAACACCCATGTGGGGTCTGTTATCGGAAGATTCAGATAAGAAGATATGAAGTTCATGAGTGTGCGTCTTTTTTGGTATTGGTGTCGTCAAAAAACAGTTTGGCTCTGTGCCTCCGCTGTTACTGTCGCTGCAATTTTTCTGCAAAGTTAGCGAAAAACTTAGGAATTAGTGGCTTAACTCCGCAAAATGTTATAATTTTGCAGTGTTTTTGTAGCATGTATCTACACATGCTTAGGATAGACAAATATTTTTTTAAGGTTCAATACAAAAATAAAAGACAAATGAAAGTAGCTATTGTAGGTGCCAGCGGTGCCGTGGGACAGGAGTTTCTTCGTGTTCTCGATGAGAGAAACTTCCCGATTGATGAACTGGTATTGTTCGGTTCGACACGCAGCGCAGGAAAGAAGTACACATTTCGTGGCAAGGAATATGAAGTGCAGCTTCTCAAGCATGGCGATGATTTTAAGGGGGTTGACATCGCTTTCACTTCTGCCGGAGCAGGTACATCAAAAGAGTTTGCAGAGGACATCACAAGATATGGTGCTGTCATGATTGACAATTCAAGCGCGTTCCGTATGGACGACGACGTACCTTTGGTTGTGCCTGAGTGCAATGCAGAGGATGCCCTTGTGCGCCCTCGTGGAATAATCGCCAATCCTAACTGCACGACTATCATGATGGTGGTGGTGCTCAAACCGATAGAGCAACTTTCGCATATCAACCGCATACACATTGCAAGCTACCAGTCTGCTTCCGGCGCAGGTGCTGCAGCGATGGACGAGCTTCAGCAGCAGTACAAGGAACTCGTGGAAGGCAAGCCTGTCACAGTCAACAAATTTGCTTATCAGCTTGCTTACAATGTCATACCTCAGATAGATGTATTTCAGGACAATGGTTACACAAAGGAAGAGATGAAGATGTTCAACGAGACAAAGAAGATTATGCACAGCGATGTCCGCTGCTCTGCCATGTGTGTCCGTATCTCTTCCCTCCGTGCTCACAGCGAGGCTGTGTGGGTGGAGACAGACGAGCCAATCACTGTTGAGGCTGCAAGAAAGGCTATTGCTGAGGCTGACGGTGTGACTCTTCTCGATGACCCTTCTACACAGACTTATCCTATGCCGCTGTTCACAGCAGGAAAGGACGATGTGTATGTGGGACGTCTGCGCAAGGACTTGTCCAATGACAACGGACTTACTTTCTGGCTCTCAGGCGACCAGATTAAGAAGGGCGCGGCACTGAATGCCGTTCAGATTGCCGAGTATCTTATCAAGGCTGACGACAGATTGAAGAAATAATATACGTGTTAAGCCTCCGGACTTGTGTCTGGAGGCATTTTCACTATAAGAAAAGGCTCTAAGGTTGTGCAGCCAAGCAAGCATAACCTTGGAGCCTATTATAATTTAAATACATGGAAACTTCTTTGTTGACAAAAGGGAAAGCACGGATGTCGAATATGGAACTGCTGAGAATATTGGCGATGTTTCTTGTTCTTGTGGTTCATGCCGATTTCTATTCACTTGGAACTCCAAGTGCGGCAGATTTCTCATCTTCGCCAATTCCGTCAACTGTTCGGGTTATAATGGAAAGTGTTTCTGTAATCGCAGTAAATGTCTTCGTACTGATTTCAGGGTGGTTTGGTATAAAACCTTCAATAAGGAGTTTGGGGAATTTCATATTTCAATGCCTTTTCTTTTCCTTCGGAATATACGTTGTACTGTTGATTACAGGACTGACAACTCTCTCGCTTCATGGCTTGACAACTTGTTTATACCTTACGAAAGATATGGGCTGGTTTGTAAAAGCATATCTTGGACTCTATATTCTTTCACCGGTTCTTAATGCTTTTGTGGAAAAGGCTACAAGGCGGCAGCTCGAACTTTTTCTTGTGGCTTTTTATATCTTTCAAACAGTTTTCTCGTTTGCCAATGCGGCCGAGTTTATAATGCAGGGGTATTCCACATTTTCTTTTATAGGACTATATTGTCTTTCCCGCTATTTCGCTCTTTATAAAAAGGTAGAATGTGGCACTTTATGGTTGTTGTATGTCTTCACCGGGCTTGTGACATTGAACAGTTTGCTGTATATAGCAGGTGTTCTGGCTGGAATACATCTGTATGATTCGTGGATTACAAACTATGCCAATCCTCTTGTTGTCGGTGCGGCACTGTCCCTTGTCATCCTCTTTTCTAAGATAAAGATGCCGGTTGTCAGCTTTATAAACTTTGTAGGGACATCAACTTTTGCAGTTTTCTTGCTTCATGCGCATCCCGACCTTGAAGCATACTATCGGGAAGCTGTCAATTATATTTATGACGGGTACAGTGGAATGTCGTGTCTGCTTGTGCTGTGTATGTTTCTGGTACTTGTTTTTACCATTTCCGTTTTACTTGACCTGCCTCGAAAGTAGTTCTGGAACATAATCAGGCAAAGATTTGAGCACTTTCGTTAGTTGTTCAGATATTATTATAGCATTTGGGTGTATTCGACACAGATTCCTCGTGTGTGACTTATGTATGTTAGTGGAAGTTTTCGGCAGACTCCTAATATGTGACTTGCATGTGTTAGCAGACGTGTTTGACAGACTCCTCCGTCGCTACCGCGCCACCTCCCCTAACTTAGGGGAGGAGCC
>JAJPZU010000211.1 GCA_021204165.1 Prevotellaceae bacterium | reverse complement strand
ATATTATATATCAATCAAATACAAAAATACCATTTTTTAAGTGACGAAGTCAGGAAAGAATCGTTGTGATGGGAGGCAGTTTCAATCCACCCACACTGGCGCACTACACTTTGATGCGTGAAGCCATTGATGCTCTTGATGCTTGGAAGGGTTTCTTTGTGCCTGTCAGCGATGCTTATCTGAAACGAAAAATACGACGCTGCCACCCACCGGTGGTGCTGTCACCTGAAATGCGTGTCAGAATGTTGCAGTCCATGTGTACCGATAACCGCATGACGGTCTGCGAAAAGGAGATTGGTACAGTTGAAGCCAGAACCATGCCTACGCTGATGGCATTAAAGGAAGAACATCCGGACGCGGAGATATATTTCCTTTTGGGAGCCGACAAACTGGACTTGCTGACACATCTTTCATGTCACAGAGGTTTCCTGGACATGTTTAAGGTTGCCCTCTATGCGAGAGACAAAGCAGGGATAACAGACATGCTGAAAGAGAACGATGAGCTTTCTCGATACCTGCATCGCATCGTGCTGTTGCCACAACCGGAAGGAACCGATACCGTGAGTTCAACAAAGGTAAGAGAACGGATGTTGGAAGGAGAACCATGCGCAGATATGCTCTGTCTCGGTGTATGGGAGTTGTTCAAGGAGTTTAGTCCTGCTGACTTTCCCGATACGATAGACAGGTTCAAAGGTGAGGATGACTTTTTGAGCAATCGCTTCGCCTGTCAGTTCGTCTGGCAAGGTCTGAGATATGGTAATGCAGAAGCTGCCTTCCAATCGTCAAAGTGTGCGGATAAGCGAGAGCGCAAAGTATTCAGCAATTGCTCCGCCGACAAAGCAACTTTAAATGGGCGAGAAATTGTTCCATATACAGGATGGAAGAACGAATGTCTCAGTATCATAGAGTCTGTCCTCACAGCCAAGTTTGAACAGAATCCGAGTCTGATGAAGCGTTTGATTGAAACCGACAACAGGCTTCTCATCAACGGGAACAGCAAGGGAGAAACGTACTGGGGTGTTGACCTCTATACATGGGAGGGAGAAAATATGCTCGGAAAATTACTAATGAAAATCAGAGACAAGGAAATAACGAAATGAAATATTCAATAGAAATAATAAAAGAAATAGTAGATAGAAATCGTAACATATCGGTAATCTATTTTTGGGGGCACACCCCTAATCCTAAGAAAATCACAGCAGCCTGTTTTAGTCAGTGGTACGACTGTTGGTTTGAGGTGGACGGAGTTCTGTATCACACGAAAGAGCAGTATATGATGGCAAGCAAAGCCCGGCTATTTGGAGATGACGAGGTGCTTCAGGAAATCATGGATGCTCTTACGCCTTTCGACTATAAGAAACTGGGCAGAAATATTCGAGGTTTTGTAACCGAAGCCTGGGATGCAAGGAAATACGATATTGTAGTGAAAGGTAATAAAGCCAAGTTCTCGCAGAATCCTGCCCTAAAGGAATTTCTGTTATCCACAGGCGACTCCATACTTGCTGAGGCAAGTCCATACGACACCATATGGGGTATTGGCCTTGGCAGGGAGGATGCCAAAAAATGTGGTGTTGAGCAATGGCAAGGAGAAAACCTTCTGGGGTGTGCATTGATGGACGTGCGTGATTGGCTGAAAGAAATTGATGATTCCTACAACCTCATTACCGTAGGGAATAGGATATAGGTTACTTCCGTCTCTGTTATTTCATAAAGATATATGAACTAAAATAACGAATTGTACCATGGAAGAGAATTATATGGCAACCGAACGGAATGGACATGAGTTGAAAGATATGTATAATCCGGAAACAAATACGCTGGATATACGCTCCAACGGCCTGTATCCTTCCAATGTGTTGAGTAATCTGTGCAGCAACGGCTTCCGTTTCGACGGAATGGTATGCGGCAGCATGGAGGGATTTCTGCAATCACTGAAAAGACAAGACATTGACAAGCAGCGGCAGATATGTAGCATGAAGGGTGGCAATGCACGAAAAATGAGTGTCACTTCATGGCAGACAGACCAGATTGTATGGTGGAAGGGACAAGCTATAGACCGCCAAAGTGTAGAGTATCTGCAACTCATTCGCCGTGCCTATCAGGCGATGTTTGAACAAAACGAACGGTTTCGTACCGCACTGATGCAGACTCGCGGCATCAAACTCGTTCACACAAGCGGTGAACTGAGTTCCTATAAGACAATACTTACTCCTTCTGAGTTCTGCGGCATCCTAATGGACTTATGCGACAGCTATGACCTTCGCGACAAGACAATGGAATTGGAGGAGAAGTCAATCCGACGGAGGAAACTGATGTATCTGCACGGCTTCGGTTCGTCGGCAGCGAGCGGAACAGTACGGACTCTGCGAGAACTGCTTCCCGGCTTCGATGTAGTAGCTCCCGATATACCCGTTGACCCCGCAGAGTCCTTGCCATTTTTGCGCGGACTGTGTATGAACGAAGTGCCTGATGTCGTTGTCGGCACCAGCATGGGAGGCATGTATGCACAGCAGATGCGTGGCTATAACCGCATCTGTGTGAATCCCGCTTTCGAGATGTCGAAAAAGAGCAAGATGCTCACGATGGGCATACATGAGTATTTCAAGCCAAGAAAGGACGGTACCACCCATTTTGAGATTACCCCGGAAATCATTCGCCACCATGCGGAGATGGAGGAGCACCAGTTTGATGGGATTACAGACAAAGACCGCAAGCAGGTATGGGGTATGTTTGCCGACAACGACCAGCAGGTGAATGGCGAGGTGTTATTCCTTGAACACTACAATCAAGTCATCCATTTTAGCGGTGAACATCGTATGGATGAAAAGGTGATTAAGGACGTGCTTGTTCCACTTATTTATAAATGTGTAGCAAATGAAGAATAGGATAAGAGCCTGTTTAAATTTTCCTCAATAATAATCTTATAGTAGCTAGTTTAACCATTTCCTCTGCCGAATCAAATGTCAGTTCATAGTTTCGGCAGAGTCTTCTGTTGTAATCCATCCATGAAAATGTTCTTTCTACAATCCATCTTTTTTGAATGGGTCTGAATCCTTGTTTCTTATATGCACTGATAACAACCTGGATGATATAGCCGAACTTCTTTTTTATGTTATCGACAACTTCTCCCCTGTAGCCTCCATCAGCAAGGATTACCTTCACCCCGGAGCACATTTCTTTAAGAACCCTCATCAATAAATAAGCCGCTTTGCCGTCATGGATATTGGCTGTTGTAACCATAACGGCAATAAGAAAACCATTCTTGTCTACTATGATATGGCGTTTTATGCCTTTCACCTTTTTATTTCCGTCGACACCGTTCAAGGAAGCGTTGTTACCCCATTTTACGCTTTGACTGTCCATGATGCCTACGCTTGGTTCCATGTTTTGACCTCGTTTCAAACGTACATGTCCACGTAATTTCTCTAATAGTAAGTCAAAGTTCAATTGGGAAGCCCATTTTCGATAATAGTAATAGACCAACTGCCACTTAGGGAAGTCAAGAGGAAGCATACGCCATTGACAGCCAGTCTTCACTAAATAAAAAAAATGGCATTCCAAATCACACGTAAATCATATTTTCGCCTTCTTTCTTGCAGGTTCAATACTTTTGTTATATATTTCCACTCTGTTTCCGTTAAATCAGTCTGATACATCTTTTTTTAAGTTTGGTCACTTCAAAGAAAGAAAATATCTGACGGATACGGAAACTTCATTAGAAAAAGATTTCAGCTATTTTTAAACAGGCTCTAATAAATTCTTCTAATCCAACGTTCCTTTGTTTTCATCCCCCATTGAACATGCCATTTTCTTCCACTTGTTTTGTCCAGTAGAATAAACTGGTACATATTTTTTGTGGGATATAGTTCAAAACTTCCAGAGCCATGACCAAATCCATAATTCAAGTCATCATTATTTATAGTTACGCTACCTTCGTTTTCTGAATCTAAAGACCATTGAACTTGTTCTATCATTCCTGTTTTAGTATCTAATTGAAGTAGGGTGTATATGTTCTCTGTCTGGTATAATTTATAACGTTGTTTCAGAGAATGGTCAAGTTCTATTTGTTCTAACCAAGCATCCGTTATTTGAACAAGGCTATCAATTCTATTTAAAACTGAATCTTTGGGGGCTTGTTGGTTGCTTTGTTTCGTTTGGGCAAGCCCTATTGTTGCACATAAAAATACAACAGTGAATGTTACAAATCTTCTCATCTTACTATGTTTTATGTTGTTAATCGAGTTCTTCCTATTTTTCTTATTGATGTAACTGATTTTATTATTCAGATACAATAACTCAATATAGAATACAAAGGTAAGGATAAACCCGAAGAATCTGTTAAAAACATCACTTTCTTTTGATTTTTATACGTGAGTTCGGGATAAGACCTTGCTAAAACAGGGTCAATTGAGCTGAATGCTCCATATGCACGGACAGTGCCTGTGGTTTGTTTTCAAAGAAGGAGTAAGCCGTAAGTGCGGCACAGATGTTCATGATGAAACTGTGTATGGAGCGATGCCTTGAATGCACGATGTTGGCCTTGTTCTTGAGCAGGTCGTTGATGCATTCTATGATGCACCTCTTGCGAAGCATGACTTTGTCCCACATGGACATGAGCCTGTTCTTCATGTTTGCCCTCAATCCGTGAACAATGTGTGTTCCCCTGTCAAACAGGTCTTCGAAAAGAGCCTGTTTCCTGACTTCGTCAATGCGTACCCCAAAATTTTTCATCAAATAGAGGCGCGATTCGTTGATGCCTTTTCATGAGCATCGTCTTTCTGATAATCTGCTTGTTTTGTGGCAATATCATCTGTATGGTCACTATGGTCTGGGCCAAGGCAAGAACCTTGTCGATGCTTATGTTTATGTTCGATTCCTTCAGCAGTCGCTCCAGTTCCTTGTAAACCTTGAGGGCAACGAAGCAAATGCAGACGTGTGCCTCGATGCGCTTCCTTGTAAAGTGGAACATGGGACGTATCTCTATTTTTGATTTGGATATGCGGAAAGCCCGCTCCACGTGCCATAGGTTATGATAAGCGTCATATACCTGACTTGTGGGAATGTCGGTGTTCGTGAGATAACCTTTCAAGCCATCCCACCTTGCGTCCGATTCCAGTTTCTCGTAGTCGATGGTGACGCTTATGTCGCCTTCCATCCTCAGGAACTTGTTGTAACCCCGCCTGTTGATGTTGTCTTTCGTCAGCCTGCCTCGCCTGTAGGCCTTCTCCAGCCTGCGTATTCCCTTCTCGCGGTTGTAGGCGTCCTTTCGTGCCCTGTCGTCTGTATATCCCGCTAGAAGACGCCTGCCGCCTCCTTTATCATACTCTACCATCTTGCAGTCATTTCTAGGCTGCTGCAATATCCATTCCCTGACTTCCCCGCTTTCATTCTTGATTTTCGCACCGATGATATACTTGTAGCCGTTAGCCTCCAAATCTGCGATGTTGCTGTTGTTCATCAACCCCGAATCGGCTACAACGACAAAGCCTTCCAGTTGGTACTTCCTGACAAACTCCGTGACCACAGGAAGCATCGTGTGACCTTCGTACTTGTCCCCCCCCCTCATGAATACAGTAGGCAAGCGGATAGCCGCCAATGCTTACCAACAAGCCCAGAATTATCTGTGGCTGGCTGTGCCGTCCTTCTTTCGAGAAGCCTGTCTTACGCAAGTCGTCCTCATAATCCGCCTCAAAATACAATGTCGTGACATCGTAGAACAGGACTCCGATATATCCGCCAAGTATCTCTCTCGTATGCATGACGCTAATATCCTGCACAATGCTGTGCTGGCTGTCACTGAGCTTGTCCAAATAGCGGTATATCTTGGAAAGGCTTACATCCTCGTCAAAATGGTTCTTGAGATACTCCACTGTGGCAGCCTTGCTTGCCGGATAGGACAGACGGGCTTTCACCAGCTTGCGGAACACCTCATCCTCTATCCTGTTGAAACCGACCTTGTCGAACACACGGTCGAGAATCAGGTCTGCACCGTCAATGGAAATGTTGGTGATGCAGGAGAGCATCTTAAAAAAGGCTCGCGTACCCCAAAATCAGGGTGTGCAAAGATATAAAATATTATTTATCAATATGTTATGATTTCTGTATTTTTTTAGTGACGAAGTCAGGTGTCCCACATGGACATGAGCCTGTTCTTCATGTTTGCCCTCAATCCGTGAACAATGTGTATCCCCCTGTCAAACAGGTCTTCGAAAAGAGCCTGTTTGATGTATCCCCTGTCGGCGAAGACCTTTCCGTAGAGTTCCTTGGCGAAGACCGTCCACACCCGTTTGTCCCTGTCGTCAACGTTTTCGCCTGTAATACAGAAGGTTATAATCTCTCCGCTGTCATTGCACATCAAATGTAGTTTGAATCCGTGGCACCATCCCATCGTCCCCTTGCCGTCCGTTGCCATGTCCCTGAAGACCTTGTTGGCATAGCGGCGCAGGTTGTGGCACACAGGTGTCATCGTGGAATCCACGAAACTGATGCCGCTGCACTTGCCAAAGCCTTGAATCTTCATGAAGAGCATCATATGGAAGAACACGCGGGGCATGAGTTCCACAAAGCGGTTATATGAAACGGCATCGGGAAAACAGCCGGAAAGATGCTGGCGTATATAAAACAGGTAGTAATGCTTGAAATTGGCGAATGAGCCGAAGTGGTAACAGACAAGTATTGTCATTATCTCACTTTGGCTTAACTGTCCCTTACGGTTGCGGTGCCGGTGTTCCTTGTCCTCCAAAAGGAGGTTTTTCTCACACTCGGATGCAAAATTCTTGCAAAACTCAT
>JAJPZU010000136.1 GCA_021204165.1 Prevotellaceae bacterium | reverse complement strand
TACATGAGGAGTCTGTCGAGAACACACCCACAAATATACATAAGGAGTCTGTCGAGAACACACCGCTAAATGTACACGGAGGAGTCTGTTGAAAACACCCACAAATATACATAAGGAGTCTGTCGAGCACATCCCGCTAAAATGCCACTTTTAGAATGACAATCGAGGATAAAATAAAAAAAATGTCGGCAGGTGTAATATTTTGTCAGAAAAAGCATCTAATATTGTAGAAACAAATAAAAAGTATAAACAGATAAAAAATTGTTAGTATGAGTTGGTTAGTATCGCCTCTTTGCACATTCATTGTGTTTTGGTTCGTTTACCTTGTATTTGAACTTTTCGTGCGCCGCGATGAGCGTAAGATGCTTATCGAAAAGCTTGTTCCCGGTGAGGAGAGTGATGTAAGCAAGTTCCTGACACCCTGTATCTCTCGTTTCGATTTTGGAATGTTCAGGAATGTACATCGCAACAACGCTCTCCGTATAGGACTTCTGATGGTTGGTATAGGTGTGGGACTTTTGTCCGGATTCTTGCTGGACTCTTTTTCTTCTGGCTATCGCCCGGACAGAAATTGGGAGACACCGAGTATCATATATACAGCCTGCATCTGTTTGTGCGGGGGAGTGGCATTTGTCATTGCATACGTTCTGGAGCGCAAGCATGAGATGCAGGACCGCAAGGACATGATGAAGGACATGAAAAATTTGTCGGACGAGACAGTGTCGGACGAACAACAGTAAGTGATATGGCAGGAGGGCGGCTGCTCTTCTGCCGGTTTTTGAGTGACAAGACAGGAATCTTTCGGATTTTAATGTACGGAGACGGGTATGCAGACACGGCATTTCCGTGTTCATGCTGTGCTTGATTCGCATCCCCCGAGTCGGCAAAAGTATCCGGAGCAATGGAATAGAGACTTATTATAGCAGTAGAATCACAGATGAAAACAGACGAAAGGCAGCTTATCATTCGTATTCTTAGCGGACACGCAGAAGAGTACGGCTACTTTCTCGACCGCTACGGTCCGCAGGTCTTCGCCCTTGTGGCGCGACTTGTGTCCGCCCAATTGGACGCGGAAGAAATTACGCAGGATGCTTTCATCCGTGCTTTTACCGCTCTCGGCACATTTGACTTCCGCTCGGAGTTCTCCACATGGGTGTCTCGGATTGCTTACAATTGTGCCGTACAGTTTCTGAGAAGGCGCAAGCGCGATGTCGTCGTTGACATTGACGAGGCACAGCTTGCAGACATTTCCGACGGAATGGCAGACGAGGTTTTGTCCGCCGACAGCGATGACCGTATCTCCATGCTGAACCGTGCCGTAGAGTTGTTGCCTCCGGACGACCGGGCATTGCTCACCTTGTTTTATTATGAAAGCCGCTCCATATCAGATATTGCCTACATACTGTCTCTGAAAGAAAGCAATGTGGCGGTGCGGCTTTACAGAGTTCGGAAACGTTTGTGTGTGTTGATTAAACGACTTGAAAATGAAAGCAGATAGATTGAAACATAGTTTGACTGCGCCGTTGCATAAAAAGAACAAGGGCGATGCCGGTGTAGGGAAAGAACAACTTGAACACTTGCGTGAGGCTGATGCGGCACTGCGGCATGTCTTTGAGAGCAGTGCGACAGACAAGGCGAAGTTTCCGCATAATTTTACTTTTAAGGCGATGGAACGAATCAGTGCGGAGCAGGCGCGCCGACAGCGTCGCAGCCGTATAGCGGGTTATGCGGCAGTTTCTGTGGTAAGCGTCGCAGCCATTGTCCTGTTTCTGTTGTCGCTTGATTTCTCCGGCTTTGTGCTGCCGGACTTTTCGGCATACGGCAAGATGTTCTCCAGTGAGATTTTTTCGGCAGACGGTTCTGTGGTTCTTTCCATAGCTTTCTGTTTTGTCTTTTTTGTGGTATTGGACAAAGTGCTGTCGAGATATTTTTACGGCAAGAGTTAGAGGGCATTGAAAATATCCGCACCGCTATAACTAATCATCTTGCAGCCCCTGATAAGAAAAGGTGTATTCAACAGATTTTGCTCTGTCGAATACACCTTTTTCTATCTGATGCGGTGAAAACAACCGGTGAATGCACCTTATTATTATATCACTTCAGGAAAGCGGCAAGCTTCTCGACAGCCAGCGCACGGTGGCTGATGGTGTTCTTGACTTCAGTACCCAGCTCTGCAAAAGTCTCGTCATGTCCCTCCGGAATGAATATCGGGTCATACCCGAAGCCTCCTTCGCCATGCTTCTCCGTGGCTATCGTACCCTTCACGATGCCTTCAAAGAAGTGGGTCTGACCGTTGTAGATGAGGGCGATGGAAGTGCGGAACTGCGCAGAGCGGTCTGCCTTTCCTTCCAGATTGGCAAGAAGTTTCTGCATGTTAGCTTCGGAATCATGCCCTTCTCCACCGGCATAGCGTGCAGAAAACACACCCGGTGCACCGTTCAAGGCACTGCATTCGAGACCTGTGTCGTCGGCAAAACAGTCGAAGCCGTAGAAGCGTTTGACAAACTGCGCTTTCTGCAACGCGTTGCCTTCGAGCGTGTCGGAAGTCTCGGGGATGTCCGTATGGCAACCAATCTCAGCAAGACTGCGCACCTCGAACTTTTCACCAAGTATGGCGCGTATCTCTGTGAGCTTATGCTCATTGTTACTTGCGAATACAATCGTTTTCTTTCCCTTGTTCATTTTCTTGGCTTTTATCTCGTCAAATCCTTCTCCATACACACCCTGCACATTTCCCATGGAGACAAATGCGTAGGGGTCGATGGACTTAATCATACGGAAGATGTTCACCGACTCGCTCTTGCGCACCAGCACGACAACCACTTTGCGCTCTGTCTTCGTGTACCATCCTGTTCCGTCGAGCACCGTCACACCACGTCCCGTGGAATTGATGGCATCGGCAATCTTGGAATAGTTGCGCGAGAATATCATGAACTGCACGGACTGTCGTTTCCTGTTCACCACATAGTCAAGCGTGATGCTTGAAATGATGAGCGTGGCGAAGCCGAATATTACGCGCTGCCAGTCGTGGAACACGAAATAGCAGGACGACACGATAATCATGTCGCATGTCATGATGATGGTGCCGAGGCTCATGTTCTTGTACTTGTTGACAATTGCGGCTATGATGTCGGTTCCGCCCGTGCCTCCGTTGTTGATGAAGCAGATGCCGAGACCCATACCTTCGAGCACCGCGCCAAAGACGCAAGCCATGAATGCCTGATCGCCGCATACGCGCGGCAACGATCCGCCTTCTCCTTCGGCGATACGCTGTATGAGCCATATCAGGAAGGACAGCATAAGCACGGCATAGATAGTTCGTATGCAGAACTTTATACCCAAGACCTTGATGGCTACAATCAAGAATATGGCATTGATGATAAGATAAGAATTCTGCACCTCAAAACCGGTGGCATAGTAGATGATTGAGCCGACACCCGCCATGCCTCCCGTAGTAATCTGGTAGGGAAGCATGAAGTAGGTGAGGGCGAAAGAATAGATCAGGAGTCCGAAAGTGATGAACAGATAATCCCGGATTTCCTGATACAGAGTCAATGTAATAGGTTTCAGAGCTATAGGTTTCATTGTATTGAGTTTGTTTATTTTTTCAGCACTACATTGACAATACGTTTCGGAACGATGATGACTTTCGCCACATTGAATCCGTCAATATATTTCTTCGACTGTTCGTTTTCGAGAACTGCCTTCTCTATGGCAGCGTTGTCTGCGTCAGCCGGGAATGCCAACTGGAAGCGCGCTTTGCCATTGAAGCTTATGGTCAGATTCATGGAATCTTCCTTGAGATAGTCTTCATTCCATTCAGGCCATTGAGCATCGCACACGGATGTGCTGTGTCCCATAGCCTCCCAAAGCTCTTCGCAGAGATGAGGACAGAACGGTGCGAGAAGTACAGCCATTGTCTCCATCACAGTGCGGTTGTGGCTCTTGAGCGAATTAAGTTCGTTGAGACATATCATGAACGCAGAAACGGAAGTGTTGTAAGAGAAGTTCTCTATGTCTGCACTGATTTTCTTGATGAGCTTGTGCAGCGACTTCAGCTCCTCTTTTGTCGGTTCCGCATCGTCAGCCTGAAGATTGCCTTCGCGGTCGAAATACATTGTCCAGAGCTTTTTCAGGAAACGGTGGCAGCCGTCTATTCCGTTTGTGTCCCACGGCTTCGACTGCTCTACCGGACCGAGGAACATTTCGTACAGACGCAGTGTGTCCGCACCGAACTTCTCCACAATCATGTCCGGATTCACCACATTGAACATGGATTTCGACATCTTCTCGATGGCCCATCCGCACACATATTTCCCGTCTTCGAGGATGAACTCCGCTGTGGCATATTCCGGTCTCCATGCCTTGAATGCCTCGATGTCGAGAATGTCATTCGACACGATGTTCACATCCACATGGATAGGTGTGGTCTCGTAGTCCTTTCTCAGGTTGTAGCTTACGAAAGTGTTGGTGTCCTTTATGCGATAGACGAAGTTGCTGCGTCCTTGTATCATGCCCTGATTGATGAGTTTCTGGAACGGCTCTTCTTTCGCACTGTATCCGTAGTCATGCAGGAACTTGTTCCAGAAGCGCGAGTAGATGAGGTGTCCTGTCGCATGTTCCGTTCCGCCGACATAAAGGTCAACGTTCTGCCAGTAGTCCCTTGCCTTGTCGCCGACAAGTGCTTCCGCGTTGTGCGGATCCATATAGCGCAGATAATAAGCAGACGAACCTGCAAATCCCGGCATGGTGTAAAGTTCGATAGGGAACACCTTTTCGTTGTCAATCTTGCTGTTCTCCACAATCTGCCCGTTCTCTTCGTCCCAAGCCCATCTGGTGGCATTGCCAAGTGGCGGTTCTCCGGTCTCTGTCGGAAGGAACTTGTCAACCTCCGGCAGTTCAAGCGGCAGGTGTTCAGCAGGAATCATGGTCGGCATTCCGTGCTTGTAATATACTGGGAACGGTTCGCCCCAGTATCTTTGGCGACTGAAAATGGCATCGCGCAAACGGTAGTTCACCTTCACGCGTCCGAATCCGTGCTCACTGACATACTTCTTTGTGGCTGCAATGGCTTCCTTCACGGTCAGTCCGTTGAGCGACAGACCGGAAGCAGACGCAGCGTCCTTGCGCGGACTGTTGCAGACGATTCCTTCCTTGGCGTCGAAGCTCTCTTCGCTGACGTCGCAGCCCTCTATAAGAGGAATTATCGGCAGGTTGAAGTGCTTGGCAAAGGCATAGTCGCGGCTGTCGTGCGCCGGCACCGCCATGATGGCTCCCGTGCCGTAGCCCGCAAGCACATAGTCGCTGACCCATATAGGAATATCTTCGCCGGTCAGCGGGTTTGTGGCATAGCTGCCGGTGAACACACCCGTCACCTTCTTGTCAATCATGCGCTCTCTCTCCGTGCGCTTCTTCACCTGCTCCAGATAGTCGTCAACAAGCGGCTTCTGTTCGTCTGTGGTCACAGTCTGCACCAGTTCGCTCTCCGGAGCAAGCACCATGAAGGTCACACCGAACATTGTGTCTGCACGGGTGGTGAAGATAGTAAAATATTTGTCTTCGCTATGGGCAACCTTGAAGTTCACTTCCGTTCCTTCCGAGCGTCCGATCCAGTTACGCTGGGTCTCCTTCAGAGAGTCAGTCCACTCCACAGTGTCCAGTCCGTCGAGCAGACGCTGAGAATAGGCAGACACACGCAGACACCACTGGCGCATCTTCTTCTGCACCACAGGATAGCCGCCGCGCACACTGACACCATCGACAACCTCGTCGTTGGCAAGCACCGTGCCGAGCTTAGGGCACCAGTTCACCATTGTCTCTCCGAGAAAAGCGATGCGCCAATTCATCAGCTTGTCGTTCTTTTCCTGTTCGCTCATGCCGTTCCATTCAGCCGCAGTGAAATGCAGTTCCTCCGATTGTGCGGCATCAATGCCTTCAGTGCCCTTTGCCGACAGATGTTCTATGAGCTTAGAGATAGGCTGCGCCTTTTGCAGACTGTTGTCATAGTAGCTCTCAAACATGAGCTGGAAAGCCCACTGAGTCCATTTATAGTAGTCGGGAGCACAAGTACGTATCTCTCTGTCCCAGTCGAAAGAGAACCCTATTTTGTCGAGCTGTTCACGATAGTGATTGATATTCTGAACAGTGGTCACCTCCGGATGCTGGCCGGTCTGTATGGCATATTGCTCCGCCGGCAGACCGTATGCGTCATATCCCATAGGATTGAGCACATTGAATCCTTGCAGACGCTTGTAGCGTGCATAGATATCGCTTGCGATGTATCCAAGCGGATGCCCCACATGGAGTCCCGCACCGGAAGGGTAAGGGAACATGTTGAGCACATAGAACTTCTTCTTGTTCTCATCCTCAGCAACTTTGTAGGTCTTGTTTTCCACCCATTTGCGTTGCCATTTCTTCTCAATTTCTCTGAAATTGTACTCCATTATCACTTATATGTATTTTCTGTTCTCTAATGTAATCGGGCTACAAGCAGAAGCCCTCAGTCTATCGTGGCAAAGGTACAAATCTTTTCATATATGGACAAATTTTGACAGACAGGTTTGAGAGTGAGGATGTTTGACCGCTTTATTTTCCTTGTTTCTTCGGGAAAAAATGTGCCGCTGTGGAGGTTTTATATCATCTGTGATAACCGTGTGAATATACTCCCATAATAAAATTTTTGACATCGTTTTTTGGAGCATGTTCAATTTTGACAAAATGACAGCGATTCAACCGCTTCAAGTTTCTATTTTGCGGATTTTAAACAATTATACTATCTTTTTGATTTTGCCAAATGTTAAAATCCTAAGCCCTCTGGCACGCGTCAAAAT
>JAJPZU010000024.1 GCA_021204165.1 Prevotellaceae bacterium | reverse complement strand
AGGAGTCTGTTGAAAACACCCACAAAGCATCCCATAACACACGAGGAGTCTGTGAATACAACCACTAAAAAACTATAGGAGTAGTCTGACTACAATTAATAACCTTTTTAGCAGTATTTACTTTTTTGGAAAGATGAGTTTGTAGAAGAAACGGACGATGCGTCCGAGAAGTGTGTAACGTATTCCCCAATCGCGTATGGCATCTGCAAAAAGAATTTCTATCTCAGGATTCTTCTTCGGGCGACAACCGCTGAGGTGGAGAGGACGTTGCAGCGGTTCACGGTCGAAGTTGTAGCTTTGCAACATGTCGAAAGCACGGAAATGAGTGCCGTTCTTCAGTCCGATGTTCCGCACCAGCGTGTGTATAGGGGTGACGCACAGACCTCCCGCCTTGTAGATGGCGAGTTCCCAACAGATGTCCCACGGAATGGGGCTTTTCTTTAATGATCGGAGACACGGGAACATACCGCCGTATTGCATGGCATCCATGTCGGCGGGACTCATGCCTTCAAGGGCTTCCTGCTCCGACTGATAATGCCGGAAATGGGTCTGCCACCTGTCGCGCCACGTTCCCCATCCCCAGCCGGACATGTGGGGTGTGAAATAGACTCCTTCATTTCCCGAGACCAGTTCGGGATGTTCGTTAAGCAGGTCAAGATTGGTGAATCCTGCCACGTGCATGACTTTCGGCTCGTGGCGGTACAGCTCGAATGCCGTGTTCATGTATTCAAGATAAAAAGGCGAAGTGCAGATGTCGTCTTCAAGCACGATGATGGTGTCGTGACGCTCAAGCACATAGCGTATGCCCTCCGTGATGTTGCGCTCGAGATAGATGTTTTCCGGACGCTCTATGAGAGTGAAACTTTTGAACGAGTGATTCCGTTCCACGTCCTTCTTGACATTGTGCAGCAATGAGCGCACCTCGTTCACTTTCTCCCATGAACGGCTGTCCTTGCCTCCGTCTGAAAAGACATACACGTCTGTGTCCGCAGCCTGTGTGTTGCGGATGAGGTGTTCCAAGGTTCGCCGTGTGTTGTCTGCACGGTTATAGACAAACATTGCTACCGGTGAGTGTTGCATATCTCTTTCAGCTTTTCTGCCACTTCGCGAGTGCAGTTTTCAAGGTTAAACAGTTTTTCGGCAAGTTCGCGTCCGCGTCGTCCCATCTCGGCAGCCTCTGTCGGATGGTTGGCTATGTAGGTGATGGCTCTCTCCCATCCGTCAGCGTCATAGTAAGGCACTGTGATGCCCACACCGCATTTGTCTATGTCCATTGCGAATGTGACGTTGCGTGAACAGATGACGGGTATGCCAAGAGCGAAAGCCTCGACAAGCGTTGTCAGTCCGACGGTGTAGTTTGTCTCCTTGCAGCATATTACCGCACACTGTGCGCGGCACACCTTTTTGGCGAGTTCGTATGGCACAAGCCCGTTGAGGAAGTGTACCTTTATGTTGGAGCGCACTGTCAGTCCGCCGAATATCTTTTCATAGTCGTCATTACAGGCACTGTGCGCCACATAGATGTCAAGCTGTTCACTTGTTCGTCCGAATGCCGTGACAAGGGTGGGCATGTCGCGCCGCTCCTTGCCCGTAGAGATGAATCCGCTCCGTCCGTCTGTACCGGTCTCCTTCATCACCCTGTCGTAGAAGTCGAGGTCTGCGCCCCAATGTACGGTCTGCATCCTGTCTGCATTCGCCTTGCTGCTTTTCAGAGACTCCTCTATGAGTTTGTCGCTGAAGAAGAACGCGTGGTCTATGCCGCGATAGAACAACCGGGCGAACATTTCGCGCAGCTTGTTCCCTGATTTCGCCACAGGCTGGTGATGCCATATAACCACAGGCTTGCGGTAGAGGTGCAGTGCGCGCAGAAAGATGATGAGCTCAAGACCGCGGAACGAGGTGCCGTAAAGCACATCATAGTGCTGTCTGTATGTCAGTATGCGCCATGCCGTCAGCCATGTCAACCTCATTCGCTTGGTATAGTCGGGCTTGTAGAGGTGCATCACGACGTCTATGCCGTGCCTTTCGAGGTGGGTCGCACCATAAAGCAGATGTCCGGGAAAGCGATGCTCTCGCCACTGTTCATAGACCGTCGCAAGGTCTTGGGTGTGATAAAAGTAAACTCTCATTATCCGTATATGTGTTCTTGCCGGTGTCTGTGTCTCAGTCCTCTATCTCCATTTTATAGACATGCAGATGCAGCTCGTCAATGTTCGGAAGCTGCATGTAGTTGCCAAACTTGCGGCTGAGATAAGCGTGGCAGTCGCGCGGCACAGGCATGTCGTAGCCTTCGAACTTGGCTGTCGTGAGCGGAAAGATGTCTTCCATACGGCGGGTGTCGGAGTAAGGCACACCGAAAGAATAGCGGACGAGTTTCGACGGATAGAGCGCGGAAAGGGCGCGAAGCAGCGGAAAGGTCACTTTCTCGTTGAAGCGGAAAATGCGGTTTACTTTCCGTATGGCAACTTCGTCCGTGTTGCGCCGGTTGTTAAGTACTTTATAGATGAATCCGTGGGCACGGCATGAAATCCAGTGGAGGAGCAACGGGCTTTTCTCGAAAGGGAAAATGTCGATATAGATGCCACGGTACTTGAATATGCGGTCATAATGGTTCGTCTCTTCAAGATAGCTCCTCTTGTCGCGCAGTTTGGCGTAGGCGAAGATGTAGTTCGGGTCGGTGTCGTGTGTCTGCAACGCATAATTGTCGGGAAGTTCCTTCGGCAGCACCTCCATGAGGCGCATGTAATCTTTGCGCAGCATTTCGATGTCGAGGTCGTCGTCCCACGGAATGTAGCCGCCGTGGCGCACACATCCGAGCAGTGTGCCCGAACTGAGCCAGTAGGGTATTCCATGCTTTTTGCATACTCTGTCTATGAAGAGCAGCATTTCTGTCATGCGGTGCTGCTGGCGGCGCAGCAACGACCCTTCGGGGTTGAAGCGTTTCTTCAGGTATTCAGCGTCCATGTTTCTATTTATAGCAGTATCCTCCATCCACTTTTATCTCAGATCCGTTAAGGAAAGCATTGTCTATGCAGAATGCGAAAGCCTTGACCACTTCTTCTATGGACGCAAAGCGATGAATCGCGGTCTTCCGGCAGATGTTCCGGCGAATCTCTTCCGACTTTTTCTTTTGCCACGGAGTATCTACAAAGCCCGGTACGACGGTGTTGACAGTGGTTCCGGTTCCCTCGAACTCTTTCACCAGATTCTGTGACAGTGCGTGTATGGCGGCTTTGGTCACTCCATATCCTAACACTGTGGCATGGGGGTGTACCGCCATTTCCGAACCGGTGAAGATGATGCGGCTGCCTTCGGGGATGAGCGCGTAAAGTTCGCGTATCATGATGTAGTGCGTGTTGACACTCGCCTCCATCATGCTGTCCCAGTCGGTGTCGAGTGTTTCGGTGAAACTCTTTCTCACGGTGATGCCTGCGTTGCACACGAGGCAATCTACATGCGAAGTCAGGCTCTTTATCGTGTCAACAAGCTTATAAGTGTCTTGTCGCTTGCTGTGGTCTATCTTCACGGCGCGTATGTATTGTGTGCCCTTGGCATGTTCGGAACATCTGCGCACGAGGGATTCCGCCTCTGCGTCATCATGACCGTATGTGAACACCACGCTGTAGCCGCGCTTGAACAGCATTTCCGCCACACCGCCTCCGATGCCTTTCGAGCCTCCGGTGACGATGGCAAACGGGCGCAGTGTCTCCTTGTTGTCTGTATGCTTGCAATCGGTATGTTCCATGCTATTTTATTTTTATGTCCGGGTTGGCTCTTTTCTCCACCTTGCTCTTCATTTCTTGATAGTTTTGCAGGATTTCCTCCTTTATCTTGGTGGAGCTTACTCCGTCGCCGTAAGGGAAATAGAATACGGTCACTCCGAGTTCTTTCAGATAGTCGTACTTGCCTGTCCAGTCATCGCCGACGACAAAAACATCTATGTTCAGCTTTTTCACGATTTCCGTATGGTCGAGTGACCGCTGCGGTATCACGATGTCCGGATATTTCAGTGCTTCGATGATGGCGAGACGCTCCTCAAATGGTATGATTGGCGGACGCTTGTAGCTGCATACGAGTTCGTCGGTGCTGACTCCGACAATCAGTGTGTCCCCCAGTCCGTGTGCATACTTTATCATTTTGAGGTGGTTGGAGTGGAACATGTCGAATGTTCCGGAGGTATATACCACAATTTTGTTGTTATACATAATGAAATATATATAAGTTCAATGTTAATGTCTGCGACAAAGTTATGTCTTTTTTTAGTAAATGCCAACTTGTCCGTTTATTCTCTCGCGGTTTTCTCTGCCTGTTTGCGCTGTCCGGGTTTGAATCTTCCGCTCAGCCACGGAACCGCTTCTATGTAAGGGACAAGCCATGTACACACAGCGAAGATGAAGACTAAGAGCAGGATGAGGTCGTCCCACCGTCCGAAAATGCTCCGTCCGAAGGAAAGGTGTACAAATCGGTAGAAGATTAGCAGCGGATAGTGCAGCACGAAATAAACCATCGAGTGCTGACCGATATAGTTGATGACAGGTACTCGCCGTATGTGCAGCGAAAGCAGCATACCCGACAAGCCGCACAGGGCGATGGCGGTGTTCACCACCAGCATGAACGGATTGCCGCTCCATGTGTTGGTGCTCATTGTGTATTCTCCGTGGAACAGCACATTCAGCACCATGAATATTGCCGCCAGTGCGCACGAGATGGCGAATGTGTTGCGCCGTCTCAGCCTTGCAAGCGCCCAGTGCCACACTCGTCCGAGGAAAAAGAAGAATATTCCCATGAACACATTGTTGAGGCTCATCCACATCGAGTTGTCGAGTGTGAACATCCAGTAGCTTATGAGCGGGAACAGGAGCACCAGCCAATGCAGACCGCGCACCTTCTCGATGAAGTGCATGGCGATATAGGCTGTGAAGAATGAGAACAGGAACCAGCACGGTGAGTTGCCCCAGAAATAGCTTGTCGTCCATATATGCTCCCATGTGATGGGTTCTATCGGATGGTGATAGCGGTGGATGAGAAACGGCATGAAGCTGAAATACACCACACATCCTATGATTCCCCACACGAAGTACGGAATCATGAGCCGCTTGAACTTGTCGATGCAGTACTGCTTTGAATTGCCGGATACGGTCTTGTTGAAATAGCCTGCCTTGAAAAAGAAGAAACTCATGAAGTAGAACGTCCAGTACATGATGTCCTTCCACCACTCGTCGCCGCCGTGTCCGCACATTCCGGTGACGTGCAGCGTAATCATGCGGATGATACATATTCCGCACAAGAGGTCAAAAGCGTGGTTCCTTTCTTTGTTTGTCATAATCGGGGACTGTTTTTTGTTTCTTACTGTTTTCTTCCGAATAGTATCTTCTTGAAAAACGGACTCATGCGCAGGATGTTGGATGTGAGGCAGCAGAATCCTATGACCACGACCGCCACGCTCACCGAGCATACGATGTCGGTGATGAAGTTGGGCCGGTTCGCATCGAGGAACTTGCCGACAAACTTCAGCTTCGGAAGAAAGATGAAATGAAGCAGATAAATGTCGAGCGTCCGTTTTCCTATATATTGCAGGAACTGTCCGCGCCGGTGCTCCCGGGTCAGGACATTGCGGTAGTGTCTGAAAAACATGAATACGGTCAGCATCAGCAGATACATGGCGGCTGTGCGCGGCAGATTAGCCCATTGCAGGTGCAGGGTGTGCCATTTCAGTGCGTCGGCGCAGCAAAAGAAAGCCACCACGGCTACGACGGGAAAGAACCAGCGGGAGTCGAACAGCCTCTGCCAGCCGCACCAGTAGCGGCGGACGATGTTGCCGAGTAGGAAGAAGTGGAAGAAGCGCATGGTCTCCACAAGACTTGTGTATTGGAAGAACGGCTCTCTGTGGTAGCTGAACCACGAAGGCATGTAGAGTGTGGCATATGCACACAGTGCGGCAAACCATAGTGCGGTTATCGGAATCCATGAGCGTTGTTTGAAGTGATTCTCGATGTATGCAAACACATAGTAGAAGATGAACATGTGCAGCAGAGACCATGTGAACCAATAGCCGCCCTTGGTTGACTTTTCCATACACTGCACGAAGCCCTCTCCGAAGTGCGGCATACGCACCACGATGAAAATGCAAAGGAACACGAATGCCGGAATGACCTGTATCTTCAGCTTTTTCCAAACCATAGACTTCAGTCGTCCGCGTGTCCAGTTGAAGTCCGGCTTGTATGCCAGAAATCCGCTGATGAAGAAGAACAGCGGCATACGGAACAGCACAAGCAGGGGCAGTGATGCCGATAGTTTTATCGACTGTCCGAAACTTGTCTGTGCCACATGGTATGCCACTACCAGAATCATGGTGAATCCGCGTAGTGCATCAAGCCATTCCATCCTTTCCCTGCCGGGAGTGTATGGGCTTGTTGTGCCGGCAGAATATGCGACTGATTGTATCTCCATATCACTTGTTCAAGACTCTCCCGAATGCTGTTTGCTGTCGGAATTTTTACAAAGATAGTTCTTATTTAATAAATTTAGGAAATGTTCTGAACTTTATTTGTGTAGATGGAGTGGGGTGTCGTAGTTATGTGGGTATATTCGGCAGGTTTCTCTTGGGGTTTAAGCGGGTGTATCCACAGACTCCTCATGTGTGACTTGCATATATTAGCAGGCGTATTTGACAGACTCCTCCGTCGCTACGCGCCACCTCCCCTAACTTAGGGGAGGAGCCAAGTTACCGTATTGGGTGTCAGTGCTATACATCCGCTTCATAGTCTTTTCAGCGATAGGTATATAGGCACCTCCCCTAAGTTAGGGGAGGTGGCGCGTTAGCGACGGAGGAGTCTGT
>JAJPZU010000081.1 GCA_021204165.1 Prevotellaceae bacterium | reverse complement strand
CTAAGTTAGGGGAGGTGGCGCGGTAGCGACGGAGGAGTCTGTCGAAGACGTCTGCTAACACATACAAGTCACACATGAGGAGTCTGTCGAGAACACCCGCTAAATATATATGAAGAATTTGTTGCATTATCTATTTGAATTCAGTACTTTATAATCATTTTAAAACAACTTCTTAAAAAGTAGTGTTTTTAACATATTTTCGTGCAATTCACGTGGTTACATTCACAGCTAAAACTCCGTCGGAATATCCACATAACACGTGAAATAAACATTTAAACCAACTTCTGAAAAGCTTTCATTTTCATATTCAGAGTAAAACAACTAATTTTGCAGGGATTTTACAAGCTCAACCTACAGGGTTGAATATCAACATGAATAAAAAATACAGAAACTCCAATATGAAAAAAGTAATAGCGATATGCAGTGCCGCACTTGCAATATGCGGCTGCAACAAAGGTCCACAGTTTACAGTGGAAGGGAACATCAGCGGAGCAAAAGACTCTCTGCTTTATATGGAAGCCAATACGCTTGAAGGAGTCGTGCGTCTTGATTCCGTCAAACTGACAGAGGACGGAGCTTTCAGGTTCTCTGCTCCGGCACCTTCAAGCCCTGAGTTTTATTCTTTGCGCATCGGCAAAAAACACATTCATTTCAGTATTGACTCCACTGAGACACTGAACTTTACTGCCGAATATCCGACAATGACGACGGAATACAGCGTCAAGAGGTCAGACAATGCCCTGAAAATAAAAGAGATTTATGTTCTGCAACAGAATCTGCAAAACCAGATTATAGCTGTCGAAAAGAACAAGTCCATGTATCCCGGAGACAAGACGGACAGCATCAAGTATCTGGTAAACACCTACAAGGAGAAGATGAAGAGCGACTATATATTCAAGGAACCGGCACAAGCATACGCTTATTATGCCGTTTGTCAGTCGATTACAGGCCTTGCCGGCACATTCATGCTCTTCGACCCGTTCACCAACAGAGACGATGTGAAATGCTATGCGGCTGTAGCCACTGCATGGGACGGACAATATCCGGATGCCGCCCGAACAGAGCAAATATGCAATGCCGCCATAAAGGGCATGGACAACACGTCGAGACCGACACAGAAAGTAATTGAACTGGACGAATCGAAAGTTGAGGAAACAGGCGTCATAGACATCACTTTGCCGGACATCAATGACAATCAGAAGAGCATAAAGAGCTTGAAAGGCAAGGTAGTGCTGCTTGACTTCACGCTGTACAGTGCCAAAGAGTCTGCTCAGCGCACTCGACTCATGCGAGACCTATACGAAAAGTACAAGTATCAAGGATTTGAAATATATCAAGTGTCGCTTGACGAAGACATCCATTTCTGGAAATTCTCTGTGGAGAATCTTCCTTGGGTGTGCGTACACGAAACGGACGGAAGGGCTGTAAGGTCATACGGAGTATCCCAGCTGCCGACTTTCTTCATCATCAACCGGAACAATGAGGTGGTGAAACGCAGTGAATTTATAGAAAATGTTGAAGACGAAATAAAGAGCCTTCTGTAAGAGAGCTGCGGAGCAGACGCACAGTCGGAGATATAAACAACACAGGAAGAGGCATTGAGCTGACAACACGACAGCAGCTCAACGCCTCTTCATATATAAGAAGCCATTAAAAAAGCTCAAAGAAGGGTTCTGACGAGGACAAGGCTTATCGGACTTCTTCCATTCGTGTCCGGAAAGTCAACTTCTCCCTCCGGGAACATCGCCTGTCATCACGCTTCAGACAAAATCATCCCCCGCATTCATCTGGACATCATTCACAAATTTGCGCATGACACCCTGTTCGCCTTTGTGACAAACCACCAAGACATTGCCTTCTTCCGCCACGACATAATCCTCAAGCCCTTGCAAAACTGCAAGCTTCCCACTCGGAAGTTTCACCACACATTCCTTGCAGTCGTAGAACATCACTTGAGAATCAATTACGACGTTGCCGTCCGCCCCTTTTGGCATCACACTGTACAAGGCATTCCACGTTCCAATGTCCGTCCAACCGAAATGGCACAACATCACGTCCACATTGTCCGACTTCTCAAGTATGCCTTGTTCTATGGACACATTAGGGCACATCGAAAAGACCTCTTCCACGAACTCGCTCGGACGCACCCCATTATTGAAAAGTCTGGAAGCATCGTCCATCATCTCCGTATAATATGAAGCCTTGTTATGAACGGCCTCAATAAATGTATGTGCGCTTCCGATAAAGAGTCCGGTATTCCACAAAAACTCTTTATTCTCAACAAACAGACGTGCAAAGTCAAGTTCAGGTTTTTCCGTAAAGGATTTCACTTTATAGATGTTCTTCTCCAGTTTGTCAGCCATCTGAATATATCCGTAACTGGTCTCCGGACGAGTGGGCATCGCTCCCAAAGTCAGCATTCGCCTGTGACGCGCCACATAGTCAAGCCCGGCAAGCACATCTTCCGCAAAGAAGTCCTCGCCTGCAATCATCTGGTCAACCGGGGTGACGACAATACACGCATCCGGATTCCGCCGCACCACCTCCATAGCCGCCCATGTCACGCTCGGCACTGTGTTCCGGCGCATCGGCTCAAGAAGAATGTTCGCCTTCGGAATGTCCGGCAGCTGCTCTGAAATAAAATCCGCATACAAGGTATTTGACACGACAATGATATTACTTTTATCAATAAAGCGGCTGTATCGCTTGAATGTCATTTGTAATAAAGTCTCGCCGGTACCTAAAAAGTCAATAAACTGTTTCGGTTTTTCTCTGCGGCTTGAGGGCCACAGACGTAATCCCACTCCTCCGGCGAGAATAACACAATAGTTGTTTTTATTCATGGCAATAAATATCTGTCTGTTTCTGTTTTCACAGGGCTAATATAAGGAAAACACCCGTAATGCAAAAAAGTTCCCGCATGAAAAAAACATTAAAAAAGAACAGCCGCCGGCTTTTTATCCTGCAACTGTTCTTTTTGAACTTCAGATTTGGCAATACGGTGCATCATTGACGAACACAACCGCGTCCGGAAAACTTGCGGTCAGGCTCACTCAGAAATTCAATTATTGAAGGTTTTCATAGAAGCCAACCACAGCCTCTATTCCCTTTCGGAATATATCAAGCGGGAAATTCTCATTCGGAGAATGTATCGCATCGCTTTCAAGACCGAATCCCATCAGCACCGTCTTGATTCCAAGAATCTTTTCAAAATCGCTTATGATAGGTATGCTGCCTCCACGACGAACCGCCAAAGGCTTTCTGCCGAAAGCTTTTGTGAACCCGGCTTCCGCCGCCTTATAGGCAGGCATGGAGATGGGACACACATATCCTTCTCCGCCGTGCATAGGAGTCACCTTCACCTCCACATATTCAGGAGCTATATTATATATGTAGTCCGCGAACAGCTTGGATATATCGGCATGATTCTGGTTAGGAACAAGGCGGCACGAAACTTTGGCGTATGCTTTCGACGGAAGAACCGTCTTCGAGCCTTCGCCCGTATAACCGCCCCAGATGCCGCACACATCGAAGGACGGGCGACAGCTGTTGCGCTCCAGCGTAGAATATCCTTTCTCCCCTTTCAGAGCCTTCACCCCGATAGACTCCATGTATTTGTGCTCATCGAAAGGAATATGTGCAATCATGTCACGTTCCTCCGGAGAGACTTCCTGCACTTCGTCATAGAAATGGGGAATCGTGATGCGCCCATCCTCGTCAATTACTTTTGCAAGCATCGAACACAGCACATTGACCGGATTTGCCACAGCTCCCCCGAAATGCCCCGAATGCAGGTCGCGGTTCGGCCCGGTGACTTCTATCTCCCAATAGGCAAGCCCGCGAAGCCCGGTTGTGATGGAAGGCAAATCGGCACCCAGCATACTGGTGTCCGACACGAGGATAACGTCTGCCCGGAGCAGTTCCTTGTGTTTCCCTATAAAAGCATTGAGGCTCGGAGAACCGATTTCCTCTTCTCCTTCAAATATGAACTTCACATTATGCCTCAGCTTTCCGGTACGTACCATATATTCAAAGGCTTTCACCTGAATCATGGCTTGCCCCTTGTCATCATCTGCGCCGCGCGCCCAGATTCGTCCGTCGCGCACTTCCGGCTCGAAAGGACTGCTTTTCCATAGTTCAAGAGGTTCTGCCGGCATCACATCGTAATGCGCATACACCAGTATGGTGGCTGCATGGTCATCCACATGCTTCTCGGCAAAGACAAGCGGATTGCCATCGGAAGGCATCACTTCCGCCATATCCACTCCGGCTGCCAACAACAGTTCCTTCCAGCGTTCAGCACACCGCCACATATCTTGTTTTCACTCGGGATGAGCACTTATACTCGGTATTCTTATCAGGCTGAAAAGTTCCTCCTGAAACCTCGCCTCATTCTCTTCTATATACTTCTTTATATCCATAATCTTTTTTGAGCTTCACCGTTTTTTCTATCAATAATCAATTCTTTCGTCATTAACCTCCCAAGCCTCAAAAGCGCGCCGCGCTTCTTCCAGCAAGAGAATCTCCGTCTTCATGGAACGCTCCTGCGGAGAAAGGGACAGTTCCTTATAGATGAAAGCATCGTCAAATCCCGCCTTCGCCGCATCTTCCTTATTGCATCCATAATAAAGATGAGCGATATGCGCCCAGTAGATTGCTCCGAGGCACATCGGGCAAGGCTCACAGGACGAATAAATCTCACACCCCTCAAGCGAGAACGTATGCAATTTGCCGCACGCTGTCCTTATGGCACTGACCTCCGCATGAGCGGTCGGGTCGCAGCCGGAAGTCACTCTGTTCACTCCGGTTGCAATAATATCGCCGTCCTTCACAATGACTGCTCCGAAAGGACCGCCTCCGTTCTTTACATTCTCAACCGCCAATTCAATGGCAAGCTGCATAAACTTCTTTTCCATAACCTCACGCTTTATGACAAGAGCACCATGCTATTGCCCTGCAAATATAATTATATTTCCCGGTGTTTCCATATCAAATCAAACTCATCAGCCAATATGCAGCAATTCCGGAGAAATAACCCACCAGTGCAAGCCATGTGAAACGCTTCAGATACCACCCGAAGCTAATGTTTTCAAGTCCCATGACCACCACACCGGCAGCCGAGCCAATGATGAGGATGCTTCCACCCGTACCGGCACAATAGGCAAGGAGATTCCAGAATGTCCCGTCCTGACAGAAATTCTCCATCATCCCCGCGGCCGTATCGGGTTGGATGGCATACATGCCCATCGCACTTGCCACAAGAGGTACATTATCTACAATAGAAGAAATCACACCTATCAGCATGTTCACCACATACACATTGCTGAATGTCGTGTTGAGCCACACACCCAGACGGTTCAGTGTGCCCGTCTCCTGCAAAGCACCTACCGCCAAAAGTATGCCCAGAAAAAACAGGATAGTGGACATGTCTATCTTGTGCATGATATTCGACACTCTCGCTTCCGCCTCATGTCTGAGCACCCTGCGGTTCTTCCTTATGACGATTTCAGTCATAATCCAAAGTACGGCAAGCACACCCATTACACCGACAAACGGTGGAAGTCCGGTCAGAGTGCGGAACACCGGTACGAGCATAAGCCCGAACACTCCGATACAGAATATGGCGATGCGCACCTTGCGTGAAAACTCCGGCATATTCGAATCATCACCCACCGTTGTGCCTCCGACAGAGCAAACCTTGCCTTTAAGCATCCGCATCACAAAGAATGCCGGAACTACCACACTCACAACAGCAGGGATAAGCAGACTCTTTATAATGCCGGTGGTTGATACACACCCCTTTATCCAAAGCATAATGGTCGTCACATCGCCTATCGGCGAGAAGGCTCCTCCTGAATTGGCCGCCAATATCACCACACACGAATACAGCATTCTCTGTTTGCGGTCTGCCACCAGCCGTTTGAGCACCATCACCATTACGATGGCAGTGGTCATGTTGTCGAGCAACGCAGACAACACAAAAGTAAGTGCCACCACTTTCCAAAGAAGTTTACAGGGGTCGGATGTCCGCAAACGTCTGTTGACAAAGCGGAAGCCTCCGTTGGAATCAACCACCTCCACAATGGTCATCGCCCCCATGAGGAAAAGAATGGTTTCACATGCGTCTGCCACATGGCGACTGAAAACATTTTCTACAAGGAACTTTACAGCCTGATTTCCGCTGCCGGCACTTTCTTTCAGATAATCGCGAAACGGCTGAGAATAAAATTCCGCGATATAGTCTCCCGAACCAAGCATATACAATGCCCAACACATCACTGCCATAAACAAAGCAATCGCCGCCTTGTTCACCTTCACAAATCCTTCAATGGCTATAAAAAAAATAGCCGATGACAAAAATCAATAAAATCAGACTCGTCATAAATAAAATCTTTTTTATTACCTTATTCTCATACTTTATAACTCTATAAGAACAAGAAAATAACAGATTTGTTCATGAATCCATAAAAAATTGTACTCACTACCAACAGGCGAATATATCCACTTAGAAGCAGTTTCCAAGAATTGACAAAATGATATTTTTGCCCAAAATGAAAATTTAACATTTGGAGCCGTTTTCTGCCGACGGCGAAGAGACAAAATTTTTGACTCCGAGATAACTATTTGACAATCAGCAATATACAATTTTACTCAAAACGTTCAAAAAAACGCGCCGGACGCAAAATTTCGAGACTTTCGAGTATTTTAGTAATCCTCTGACTATTAATGCGTTATAGTCAAATTTGCCGTTTTCGTGTCCAAACACCGCCCTAAAGCCACCCACTTTTCAGTTTTTGTTCAGACACACTCCTGAAACAGCCAATTATACACTTCTTAACAACTCATCCGCGCCCCGCCGTTTTTTACCCCGAAATTCGGTGTTTTTTTATTTTCACCGCGGTGATTTTA
>JAJPZU010000124.1 GCA_021204165.1 Prevotellaceae bacterium | reverse complement strand
CCCCTAAGTTAGGGGAGGTGGCGCGGTAGCGACGGAGGAGTCTGTGAATACACCCACTAACTACACATGAGGAGTCTGTCGAACACACCCATTAAATACACACGGAGGAGTCTGTGAATACACCCGCTAAACATACGCATGAGGAGTCTGTCAAACATACCCGCTAACACATACAAGTCACACATGAGGAGTCTGTCGAGAACACATCCTCTAAAGTTACTATGTAGGTGTTAGATCCATAATCTTCCTCATAGTCTTTTCAGCGTGAGGTATATCGTCTGTATAACCGACGAGACTTAGAGAAAACAATCAAAAAGACCCTCTAAATTACCGAAAGACGGTCTATAATAATTTTTCGCAATAAATTTAAAACAGCTTCTAAATAGTTCGCATATAATTATGTATCTTTGCCACATTAACAATTCTAATAATAAAATAAAACAGCATTATGATAAAAAGCATATTCACTGTCATACTGGCAGCAGTGTCTTTCATGCCGATTGAAGCACAGAACATCACCGAAATCACACCGGGGAAGGTTTGGGCCGACAACAACGGAAAGCATATCAATGCTCACGGAGGAGGAATCATCGAACACAACGGCACTTACTACTGGTATGGCGAAAACAGACCGGAGAAAGGATTCACCACAGAAGTGGGAGTGGAAGTATTCTCATCCAAAGACCTCATGAACTGGAAAGACGAGGGTGTGGCTCTGGCAGTCACAGAGAAAGAGGGAGACGACATTGAGCGCGGATGTATCATGGAGCGTCCGAAGGTGGTGTATTGCAAAAAGACGGGAAAGTTCGTCATGCTGTTCCATCTTGAGCTTAAAGGCAAAGGCTATGCGGCTGCACGTGTGGGATTCGCTGAGAGCGACAGCCCTACCGGACCGTTCCGCTTCGTCCGCTCGCTTCGCCCGAATGCCGGAATATGGCCGAAAGACTTCTCCAAGAAGCAGATAAAGACCGCTCAAGCACAAAATTCGGACGACTATAAGGACTGGTGGACTCCCGAATGGAGAGCTGCCATAGAAAAGGGCATGTTCCTCAACCGCGACATGAAAGGCGGACAGATGAGCCGCGACATGACGGTATATATTGACAGCGACGGCAAGGTATACCACATTTTCTCCTCGGAAGACAATCTCACGCTTCAGGTGGCAGAACTGACTGACGACTTCATGGACTACACCGGGAAGTATGTCCGCATTGCACCGGGAGGGCAGAACGAAGCTCCTACGATATTCAAGCGCAACGGCAAATACTGGCTCATTGCAAGCGGATGCACAGGCTGGGCCCCCAACGAGGCGCGCATGTTCTCTGCCAAATCAATATGGGGCCCGTGGACACAGCATCCGTCACCTTTCGAGGGTGAGGCTGCCCCTCACAAAGACGGAGGTGCAAACAAGAGTTTCGGCACACAGGGCACTTACATTCTTTCGCTCGGCAATGACAAGTTTGTGTTCATGGCAGACATCTGGAATCCGCAAAGCCTTGCCAACTCACTCCACGTATGGCTTCCTATCGACTTCAAGACCGACAGCACTCCTGTCATCCGCTGGAAGAACAGCTGGAAGCTCAACTAACACTACTTTGCGAGAATTATTTACAAACAGGACAGGCATCATAGGCCTACGAACCATCACAAGACAATCATGAAAAAAATCATAACCGCCATACTGACCATGCTCATCATGCTGCCGGCTGTGGCACAGAACAAGAAATCGGAACGCAGCTTCGAAATAGCGAAAAGCCTTGACATATTCAATACGATATACAGGGAGCTTGACATGTTCTACGTGGATACGCTCGAAGCCGAAAAACTCATACGCACAGGCATAGACGCCATGCTAAACGAACTCGACCCTTATACGGAATATTATTCCGAAGAAGAAATGGACAAACTGAAGATGATGACCACGGGAAAGTACGGAGGCATAGGCTCCATCATACGTATGCGCAAGGACTCCACCGTCATCATCATGGAACCGTATGCCGAAATGCCGGCTGCTAAAGTGGGACTGAAGGTGGGCGATGTGATGCTCAAAATCGACGACACCGACCTGAAAGGAAAAACGGTGAGCGAAGTAAGCAATATGCTTAAAGGCGAACCCGGAACGACATTCCTGCTGCGCATACAGCGTCCGGGAGAGAAGAAGCCGCGCGACTTCAAGATTACGCGGCAGAACATCAAGATTCCGGCAATGCCATACTACGGAATGTATGACGACATCGGATACATCAATCTGTCGGACTTCACAAGAGACTGCTCGCAAGACATCCGCAAGGCTGTCATTTCGCTGAAGGAGAAAGGAGCGCAAGGCATTGTCCTCGACCTAAGAAACAATGGCGGTGGGCTCCTCGTGGAGGCTGTGGACATCATCAATCTGTTCGTGCCTAAAGGACTTGACATTGTGGAAATGCGGGGAAAGGCACGTTCATCGAACAATACGTACAGAACGACTTCCGCCCCTCTCGACACAATAATCCCGATAGCCGTACTGGTCAACGGCAATACGGCCTCTGCAGCGGAGATTGTGGCAGGTTCACTGCAAGACCTCGACCGTGCGGTAGTCCTCGGTTCACGCTCATTCGGCAAGGGACTGGTACAGTCACCGCGGGAACTGCCCTACAACGGAAGCATCAAACTGACCACTTCCAAATATTATATACCGAGCGGACGCTGCATTCAGGCAATAGACTACAAGCACAGACGCAACGCAACGGACGACAGCGACGGACATGTGCCGGACAGTCTGACCAAAGTGTTCCACACTGCCAACGGACGTGAGGTGCGCGACGGCGGCGGCATCAAGCCTGATGTGGAAGTAAAGCACGACACCATGCCCAACATCATGTTCTATCTTGCCAATGACGATGTGCTTGTTGACTTCGGCACAAAATATTGCCGCACTCATCCCACAATTCCGGCTGTGAAAGACTTCACCGTCACAGACGAAGACTTTGAAGATTTCAAGAAGATGATTATTGAAAGCGGATTCAAGTATGACCGCATGAGCGACAAACGTCTGAAGGACTTGAAGAAGATGGCGGAGTTCGAGGGCTATCTTGAAGAAGCAAAAGAGGAGTTCGACGCGCTGGAGAAAAAGCTGGAGCACAATCTGGAGCGCGACCTCAACAACTTCAAGAAGGACATCAAGAAACTCATGGCACAGGAAATCATCAAGCGTTACTATTTCCAAGCGGGAATAATAGAGGAGCAGATAAAGGACGACGAAGATGTGATGCGTGCCGTAGAGGTTATCAAGAACAAAGAAGAATATAACAAAATATTGGGCAAATGAGCATCCGGCAAAACAAAGCTTCAAGAGTCAACCGCGGACTGCTTTTGGGCATGATGTTCCTTGCGGTAGTCGTGTTCGGCTGTGTGTTCGCACTGCTGTATCTGTCCTACCAGAAGCCGGAAGCCGCGGCGAAGGAAACCGATTTCTATGAAGTCAGCCTGTCACAGGCTTTCAAGGGCGATTCTTTAATCGTGTCTGTCAACGATTCCATACTTTTCAGCGGAACCATACCGGCTTCTGTCGAAGCTGACATGGTATTCCATGCCGAAGGAAGCAAGGAAGAACAGTCGATGATAAGCGTTGCCGACCTGTCTGCGGGAGAGACTCTCAACGAGAATCTGCCGGAAGAGCCGTCGAAAATATTCATCGAAAAGACGGACGGTATTTCCATAAGAGCAGAGAAAAAACTTTAAGGCGGTGTCTCTATACTGTCCTTAAAGCTTCAAATACAATTAACACCTATCAATCATGAGAACACCTTTTCTTTCCGCGCTACTGCTGTTGGCAATCCATGCCGGTGCACAACGCGCAAAATTGGATTTCGATCCGAACTGGCAATATACATACGAGGGAAGTACCCATGTAGCCACATTGCCGCGCGCATTCAATGAAGACTATGCCTTCAAAGTTCACATTGAGGAACTTCCGGACGACACGGTACGGTATGTGAAGGCATTCACCCTTGACAAGAAGTACAAGAACAAGAAAGTTTTTATTGAATTTGAGGGCGCACGACACAGTGCCAAGGTTTGGCTGAACGGAAAGTATGTCGGCATGAATGAGAACGGTGTGATGGCATTCGGATTCGACTTGACACCTTATATTAATTATAAAGGTGAAAACAGAATCGAAGTGCTGACAGATAATGACTGGAACTACCACGAAGAACAGCATCCGCAGCACAGTCCGTACCAATGGAACAACAAGAATTTCAATGCGAACTACGGCGGTTTGCCGAAACACGTAAGGCTGCACATCACTGATGACATATATCAGACACTGCCGCTTTACTCCAATCTCAAGACAACCGGTGTGTATATCTATGCCACGGACTTCGACATATCAGGACGCAGCGCAGTCGTCACGGCTGCATCGGAAGTCAGGAACGAGAGTAAACGGGACGCGGAAATCGGCTACGAAGTAGAGATAATCGACAACAACGGATATAGCATAGCCACATTCTCTTCCGCGCCCCAACGTGTGGGCAGAGGGGAGACGGCTTCACTGTCAGCCTCACAAAAAGTGGAGGGACTTCATTTCTGGAGTTGGGGGTATGGCTACCTCTACACGGTCAAGACCCGACTGACTGTCAACAGAAAGTGCGTGGATGAAGTGGCGACACGCACCGGATTCAGAAAAACAGAATTCGGCTCCGGACTTTTCCGGCTGAACGACAGAGTGATGATGGTTCACGGATATGCCCAGCGCACAAGCAACGAATGGCCCGGAGTGGGCATGAGCATACCGGCATGGCTGAGCGACTACTCCAACAAGGAGATGGTGAAGTCCGGAGGCAATCTCGTCAGATGGATGCATGTGGCACCGTGGAAGCAGGATGTGGAGTCATGTGACCGCGTCGGCCTGCTTCAGGCAATGCCGGCAGGTGATGCCGAGAAAGATGTGGAAGGCAGACGCTGGGAATACCGCTCGGAACTTATGCGCGATGCCATCATATACAACCGCAACAACCCAAGCGTCATATTCTACGAATGCGGAAACAAAGGCATATCGGAAGAACACATGCGGGAAATGAAGGAGATACGCGACTTATACGATCCTCATGGCGGCCGTGCCATCGGAAGCCGCGAAATGCTTGGCAGCCATTCAGCCGAATATGGCGGAGAAATGCTCTATATCAACAAGAGCGGGGACAAACCGCTCTGGGCTATGGAATACTGCCGCGACGAAGGGCTGCGCAGATATTGGGACGACTGGAGTTTCCCTTATCACAAGAGTGGCGACGGCCCGTTGTACAGGGATGCAGACGCATCGGCATACAATCTGAATCAAGACCAACTTGCCATTGAGCATATCCGCCGTTGGTATGACTATTGGCAGGTGCGCCCGGGCAACGGAAAGCGGGTCAGCTCCGGCGGCGTGAAGATTGTATTCTCGGATACGAACACCCACAACAGAGGAGAATCGAACTACCGCACAAGCGGTGTGACCGATGTCATGCGACTGCCCAAAGACTCATATTACGCACATCAGGTGATGTGGAACGGATGGGTTGACCCGGAAACAGAGCAGACTTATATCATGGGACACTGGAACTACGATTCGGGCACAGTGAAACCCGTATATGTAGTCTCTGCCGCTCCGAAAGTGGAACTGTTGCTCAACGGTAAACCTGTCGGCAAAGAAAGAGTGGAGTATCAATTTTTGCACACATTCGACTCTGTGGCATACGAACCGGGCACACTACATGCCATATCCTACGATGAAAAAGGGAACAAACTTTCCGACTATATATTAAGTACAGCCGGAGAAGCAGCTTCACTGCGCCTCACAGTCATGAACTCGCCGGAAGGAATGTGTGCCGACGGTGCGGACATGTCACTTGTAGAGTTTGAGGTGGTGGACAAGGAGGGACATCGCTGCCCGCTCGACCACCGGACAGTGCGGTTCAATCTTGAAGGCCCAGCTGAGTGGAGGGGAGGTATCGCCAAGGGAGAAGGCAACTGTGTGCTGTCGAAAGAACTTCCGGTGGAATGCGGAGTAAACCGTGCGCTCATACGAAGCACCACCACAAGCGGCACCATCCGCCTGACTGCCACAGCGGAAGGACTTCCGGAAGCAAGCATCGAATGGAAATCAACGAAGCGCAAACAAATGAAAGAGTATACAGCCCACTATTATTCCGACTGTACGGCAGATATGCTGCCGTGTTATCTTGAACGCGGAGAGACTCCGACATCACCTTCTTACAAAGAACTGAAACGGACGGTAGAGGTGAAGCAGGTCACAGCCGGCTGCCACGGAGAAACTGCAAAACACAGCATGGACGACAACGAGGAGACAGAATGGCGCAACGACGGCAGACTATCTACGGCATGGATAAGCTACGAACTCGCCCGTCCTTCACGAGTAGATGAAATCTCCCTCAAACTCACAGGATGGAGGAGGCGCAGCTATCCGCTTGAAGTGTATGTAGATTCTACATTGGTATGGAGCGGAAGCACACCGATGTCGCTCGGTTATGTGTCGCTGCCACTGAAATCAATCGCCAATAACCAACCGATACAGGCATCAAAGATTACCATACGTTTGAAGGGCGCATCAACGGAGAGCGAAGCTTTCGGACAGATTACAGAACTTGCCGCCCCTGTAGCGAATGAGCTGGATCTCTACAAGGCAAAAGACGGCGACAAAGTGAAAAGTGAACTGAGAATCGTGGAAATAGATTTGCTGCAACACATCGGCAACGACACTGCCAAGCACCGGTAGAGAATGCTCCGGACAAGCTCCGTCCCCAATGTATTTCCCTATTTTTCAACCGTCAATCTTCAAAATTCAAGAAAAAAGCAGTAACTTTGCCCGCAGAAGCAATCAAATTGCCATCCAAAGACTAAAAAAACAAATAAAAAAGAATATAAAGAAACAGATGAACAACTTTATTGAAG
>JAJPZU010000161.1 GCA_021204165.1 Prevotellaceae bacterium | reverse complement strand
CCCTAAGTTAGGGGAGGTGGCGCGGTAGCGACGGAGGAGTCTGTCGAATACATCCGCAAATATATGCAAGCCGCACATTAGGAGTCTGTCGAATACACCTACAAAACACCCGCACAACACATTAGCAGTCCGTCGAATACACCCACAAAAACACCCGCACAACACATGAGTAGTCTGTCAAATGCACCTACAAATCATCTACACAACATATATATTAGTAGCCTGTCGAATACTTCTACAAATATATACAAGCGACACATGAGTAGTCTGTGAATACATCCGCTCAAACACCCCAAAACACTACTTTTTAAAATGACAAAATATTAATTAAGCCTACAAAAGTTTGTATCCCCTTTTACTTTCTTTTTGCAAACAAAAACCATTAATTTATTACATAAAATACATAAACATACACTTTTTTGCATCCTGTGGTTACAAATTTAATAAATATTCACCTAAAAATTTTGTTTGGAACATTTGTTTGCGTATTTTTGTGCTCAATTTACAAAAAGATAGTAAAACAGCGCAAAATAAAATCATAAAGAAAGCGACAATTTCATTTTCACGGCTATACTACAATTAATATCCCGTCAAGTGAATCCTCATGCTTTTTCTTATAATTATACTATTGCAATTTTTTTAATTAATATTTAAATAAAAGTTTGAGAGAATGAAAAAAAGAGTATGTTTGTTCTTCGTCAGTTTGATGCTGACGCTCAGTGCAGCTCTTGCCCAAAAAACGGTGACAGGAGTTGTTATCAACAGTGATACAGGTGAGCCGGTTATTGGTGCATCAGTACTTGTTAAGGGAACTACAATCGGAAATGCTACAGACATTGACGGACGTTTCGTGATAGCCGGAGTGCCTGACAACGCACAGACGCTGAAGATTTCCTATATCGGAATGAAAGACACGGAGGCAACCATCAAGCCTCAGATGAAAATATATATGACGCCTGCCGCAAAAGTCATTGACGATGTGATGGTGGTGGCATACGGAACACAGAAGAAGTCTTCTTTCACCGGTTCTGCGGGCGAAATAAAGGCTGAAGCCATTGAAGACCATGTCGTGTCGAATGTGACCAGTGCGCTTGCCGGACAGGTGGCCGGTGTGCAGATGACAAGCTCGAATGGAGACCCGGGCGACAACACACCGACCATACGCATACGTGGTATCGGTTCTATGTCGGCATCCAACTCTCCGCTCTATGTGGTGGACGGTATGCCTTACGCCGGAAGCATTGCATCTCTCAACCCTGCCGACATCGAGTCGCTCAACGTGTTGAAGGATGCTGCTGCAAGTGCCATCTACGGTGCGCGCGGTGCAAACGGTGTGGTTCTCATCACCACGAAGAAGGGACGTGCACAGGATGCAGAGGTGAAGTTTGATGCAAAGTGGGGTTCAAACTCCCGCTTCATACCTCAGTATGATGTTATCACAGACCCGGGACAGTATATGGAGAACCACTATAAGGCCATGTACAACTCTCAGTATTATGCCGGCAAGTCCGCAGCAGAGAGCTATGCGTATGCCGATGCCAACCTCTACAACAGAAACAACGGCGGTCTTGGATATCAGATTTACACTGTTCCGACAGGTGAGAAACTCATCGGTACGAACTTCAGACTCAACCCGAATGTCAAGCTCGGCTATTCGGACGGACAGTACTACTACACTCCGGACGACTGGTATGACGAGGCTTACCACAATTCTTTCCGTCAGGAGTACAATGTTTCTTTGAGCGGAGTAAGCGACCGCATCAACTACTATGCCAGTGTGGGCTACTTGAAGGACGGCGGTATCGTCAACAATTCAGAGCTTCAGCGTTACACGGGACGTGTCAATGTGGACTACAAGGCTAAGAAGTGGCTCACAGTGAACACCTCTTTGAGTTATACACACACAGACACCGAGTCGCCGTCGTATGACACCAGTTCATACATGAGCAGCGGTAACATCTTCTACATCTGTAATACCATTGCACCGATTTATCCGCTCTACGTGCGTAATGCAGACGGCAGCATCATGACAGAGAATGGACGTACCATATATGATGCCAACCAGACGAACTTCTCTCGCCCAAGTGTGGTAGGTAATGCTATCCGTGACAATGAATACAACAAGTCACAGGGATTCCGCGACGCATTCTCCGGCAAGTGGTCGGCAAGGATTACTCCGATGGAAGGCCTGTCGCTCATGGCAAACATCGGTGCCGACGTGAACAACACACGTTCCAATGCTCTTTACAGTCCTTTCAGCTCTTATAGCACTGTAGATGGAGGTGCAGCCGTGCTTACAACCCGAGGCATGGGTATCACCAACCAGTATCTCGGACAGTATCAGAAGGAATTTAACGATGTGCATCATCTGGATATCACTGCCGGTTATGAGCAGTACAAGTATAAGTATCAGTACTTCTACGGTTATAATGACCATCTCTATTCTCCATTCGTCGGCGAACTTGGCAATGCTGTGGGCAACGACTCCAAGAACCTGAACTCTTACACGGAGAGCTACATGGTGGAAGGTTATCTGGGTCGTGTACAGTATGACTATGACGAGAAGTACTTCATCAGCGCATCTTATCGTCGCGACGCTTCTTCACGCTTCGCACCGGGACACCGCTGGGGTAACTTCGGCAGTGTGGGTGCAGCATGGCAGCTCAACAAAGAGAAGTTCATGGAGGACATCACATGGGTTGACCTTCTCAAGTTCAAGATTAGCTACGGTGTGCAGGGTAATGACAATTTCATCTCCGGCGGTTATTCAGACTACTATCCGTATGCCGACAGATATGAGACAAGCTACAACTCTTCTACAGGCGAATATTCTATCGTTCTCGTACAGAAAGGTAACGACGAGTTGACATGGGAGACAAGCCACTCGTTCAACACCGGTTTCGACTTCACGTTGTTCAACCACCGCCTCTATGGTAGCATCGAATATTTCAGCCGCAAGACAACAGACTTGCTCTACAACAAGCCGACTCCGCTTTCTTCAGGTATCGTGACAGGCTCATTCCCTGTGAACGTAGGTTCTATCCTTAACAAGGGTGTCGAACTTACCCTCAACGGAACGCTCGTAAGAACTAACGACATTCAGTGGGACTTGGACTTTAACCTCACTCACTACAGCAATGAGATTACGGAACTCGACCCGTCTGTGGCTGAGAACGGTATAAAGGGCTCTTACTATATATATAAGGTGGGCGGTTCTCTCTACAATGCCTATGGCTATAAGTATGCCGGTGTAGATAAAAATACAGGAAAGACACTCTACTATTATGAGGCAACCGTACAGGACCCTAAGTTCCCGGACGACCCGACAAAGACTATTGTAAAGACAGAGAAGACAGACGACTTCTCCAAGGCTTCGCAGTATGACCTCGGTTCTACACTCCCTAAGGTTTATGGAGGTTTCGGAACAACTTTGAAACTCTACGGATTCGACCTGTCGGCACAGTTCTCTTATCAGCTCGGCGGTAAGATGTACGACGGTATGTACCAGACATTCATGCACAACGGAGGCGGAAGTGGTGTCGGTCAGAACTGGCACAAGGACATCCTGAATGCTTGGACTCCGGAAAACAAGAACACAGACGTGCCTCGTCTCAACCCGGCTGACAACATCGGAAATCAGGCTTCTATCGACCGCTTCTATACAAGCTCAGACTATCTCTGTCTGAACAACCTGACAATAGGCTACACATTCCCTAAGAGCTGGCTCGTTCCTGCCGGCATATCAGGACTGCGTGTCTATGTGGCAGGAGAAAATCTGGCTCTCCTCACTTCGCGCAAAGGACTTGACCCGCGCTTCTCTATGGGTATAGGAAGCCAAGTTTACGGTTCAGGCGCAAGCAGCAACTTCTATTCAGCTATGCGTACAATTACAGCAGGTATCACACTTACATTCTAATTCATAAAACAGACAGACATGAAACAATATAAATTTCCGTTATTTTTGGCAGCGGGTCTGATGGCCTTCTCTGCCTGTGACGACATAGACGAACAGGACCCTATGAGCGGACAGCTCACTGCATCGCAGGTGCAACAGACCAATGGTGCAATGCCGAGCCGTACACAATCTACATTCTCAGGAATGTTCTCCATGATGGGAAAGCCTTGCTACACATTCGGCGAGAGCGACGGAAGAGCCGACGACTTCGGATTCATCACAATGGCTATCTCGCAGGACTTTGAAGGACCGGACTGTGGTGGTGTGAACAGTGGTTACAACTGGTTCAGCGCATGTGGAGACTATACTACGCGTGACCCGTCGTATGCCAACCCTTATCTCCGCTATGCCATGCCGTACAACCAGATTAAGGTGGCCAATGACATTATAGCTTCATTTGCGGCTGACACAGAAGATGAGAATGCTATCAACCAGATTGCTCAGGCAAGAGCCATGCGTGCTTTCGACTACTTGTCAATCGCTCCTTACTTCCAGTTCCGCTACGAGGATGCCAAGGACAAGCCTTGTGTGCCGATTGTGACAGCTGAGACAGCCGACCCTGCAAACAACCCTCGCGCCACTGTGGGAGAGGTGTATGAACTGATAATCGAAGACCTTACATACGCTATTGAGCATCTTGACGGTTTCCAGCGTCCGAACAAGGGACAGATAGACCTCAATGTGGCATACGGACTCCGCGCTCGTGCATACCTCAATATGGGTATGTTTGCAGAGGCTGCCGCAGACGCTGCAAAGGCGATAGAAGGATATACACCGGCAAGTGCCGGCGAATTGGCTGCTCCTTCATTCTTTGACATGAATGATCACAACTGGATGTGGGGTATCAACATCGACGCTTCAATGGTGATAGACTGGAGCTATCCGACTTCTGCATCATGGATTGGTTCTTTCTCTGCCAGCAGCTACTCGGCAGGTGTACAGTGCTATGCTTTCATCAACAATCTGTTGTTTGACAAGATTTCGCCTACGGACGTGCGTAAGGGATGGTGGGTTGACGAGAACCTGCATTCACCGCTGTTGAGCAATATCTCTTGGAACGGTGTGAGCGGAGATGCCATCAGCTCACTGGAGATTGATGATGTGAAGATGGCTTTTCTTCCTTACACGAATGTGAAGTTCGGTATGAAGTCGGGCATCGGCTCAGAAATCAACAACAACGACTGGCCTCTTATGCGTGTGGAGGAAATGATACTTGTCGAAATCGAAGGTCTTGCAAAAAGCGGACAGGAAGGTCAGGCACGTACAAAATTGGAGAACTTCGTGAAGACTTACCGCGACCCTTCATACAAAATCCCTTCAACCCGCACTTTGGCTGACGAGATATGGTTCCAGCGCCGAGTGGAGCTGTGGGGTGAAGGTTTTGCAATGAGCGATATCATGCGTCTCAAGAAGCCGGTGGTAAGATTCCACGGCAATGGAAGCAATTATCCTGATGCGTTCCAGTTTAACATCGCACCGGAAGACGGATGGTTGCTGATGCGTTTCCCTCGTAGTGAAATGAATGCCAACAGTGCTATCGTGAACAACAGCGACGGCAAACAGCCGGAACCGGGACAGAACGCTGAATTGCGTGACGGTGTGACAGATTAACATCAATGATTATTACTCAACAAGAATAAAAATAATACGTATAATATGAAACTGAATAAATATTTCTTACTTATCGGCATGGCTGTGGCAGGATTGTTATCCTCTTGTGGTGATGACGAAGATTTTCAACCCGGACCTCAGTCAGCCGGTCAGGGAGTGTCATTCGGAACAGTAAGCAGTGCTGCCAGCGTGACTTTTCTGCCGACTGATGAGCCTGCACTGACAATTCCTGTGTATCGCAAAGTCTCTGACGAAGCAGCGGACATTGATGTCATTGTGAATCTGAATGATTCTGTTGATGGTGAAGCAATCTTTGAAATTCCGACAAAAGTACACTTCAATGCCGGAGAAGAAGTGGCAAATCTGACTATCAGATTCCCGGAAGCAGAACTTGGAACTTCTTATTCTTTTGAGATTGAACTTTCAGCAGATGACAAGAATCCGTATGCTACTAATTTGTTGCGCCGCAATGTGATGCGCGACTACAAATGGATAGAATACGAAGGAACAATCTCAACAGCGTTTGACGGAATATACAGCAGTGTCACAGTGGAGAAGGCTGAAGGATTCCCTATCTGGAGAGTTGTCGATCCATTCGCAGAATATTGGGAAACAAATTATGGAGACGACAAACCAGATTACTCAATTGTGCCAGAGTACATCAACTTCACAGTCAATGAAGACGGAAGTGTCAAGTTCGAGACATACGTGAACGACGCTTACGATGCAGATAATCTTATCTATGCTTTCTGGTCTCTTGACCTTAGCCCTACACTGACCGAGGAGGCAGCCATGAGTACGGTTGTAGATGAACAGACTGTGGAACTCTATCCTTATTATTATGTTCCCGGAGTAGGAGGATGGGGTGCATTTGCCGTGACAATCACTTTGGACGAAGACGGTGCCTCATTCATTGAAGAATAAGATATACACATTGGACTGGCGGAAAGGAAATGTCCTTGTTGCGAAGGGCGCATCAATTTTCATGACAGTCTGTAAGTGAAACGGGTAAGAGACATATTCCGATAAACCGGGATATGGCTCTTTTGTGATGTATTCAGAAGTATAACTATCTGAAATAATTTCCTCGTGTATGTTTAGTCGGGTGTATTCGACGGACTTCTCGTGTGTGTTTTGTGGGTGTGTTCACAGACTCTTAATGTGTGACTTGCATATATTAGCAGATGTATTCACCGACTCTTAATGTGTTGTGCGGATGCTTTGCGGGTGTATTCGACAGACTCCTCATGTGTGACTTGCATATATTGGCAGACGTATTCGATAGACTCCTCATGTATGACTTGTATGTATTTAGCGGGATGTATTCGACAGACTCCTCCGTCGCTACGCGCCACCTCCCCTAACTTAGGGGAGG
>JAJPZU010000056.1 GCA_021204165.1 Prevotellaceae bacterium | reverse complement strand
GGCTCCTCCCCTAAGTTAGGGGAGGTGGCGCGGTAGCGACGGAGGAGTCTGTCGAGAACACCCAGCTAAATACACATGAGGAGTCTGTCGGGAACACCCTGCTAAATACACATGAGAAGTCTGTCGAGAACATTCTGCTAAATATATGAGAATTGATTCCATTACATTTTTAACTAAAAAAGTCTGTCGAGAACACCCCACTAAATATACATGAGGAGTCTGTCGAGAACACCCCTAAAAAAGAAATCCCGTTCTCCGCATTGTCAGGTCAGAGAACAGGTTTGAATACATAGTTTCCGGTAATTATACATCCGTTGGCAGACAAGTAGGTGCCAATCATCGGTGGATTGTCCCAGCCGGAACTACCCTCAAAAAAACGGAACACGTCGTGAAAAGAAAACAGGTCGGTGTCATACACAATGTAGTCATAGCCTTCATACAAACTCCGGCATGAAACATGTCCGGATGCTATGAGCTTGTCGTCAGCCACTACACTACGGAAATCCAGTCCATAGTCTGCGGCGACATTTTCCATGCGGGCAATCCCTTCTTCACCGCCGACAAACAGATACTTTTTCTTCTGCATATACTCAAGAGAGTTTTCCTTGCTTTCCACTCTCCGCTTTATCTGACGCGTCAGATATGTGAAGCAAGCCTTGGAATAGATGGCCGTCTTTATCGGCAGTGAAAGCAGGAGGCTGTAATGTCCGTAATGTTTGCGGAAGAAGATGAGCATCGCCTGATAGAACACATAGACATGGCGGTAGGAACTTTTCTCCGTGCTCTCTCCCTTGTAGTGCAGAATACGTGTAGGTATGTAATAGTTGTGCATCCCGGTCTGCATAAGCCTGTACGAAAGGTCTATGTCTTCTCCGTACATGAAGAAATCCTCGTCGAGCAATCCGCTTTTCCTGATAGCCTTGGTGCGTATGAACATACAGGCTCCCGAAATAATCTCTATCGGAGTGATGGAATCCGCATCGAGATACTGCATATAGTAACGTCCGAACAGCCGGCTCTTCGGAAACAAGGATGCCAATCCGCTCATCTTGCACAACGAGGTGAACGGTGTCGGTATGCCGCGCCGGGATTCCAGTGCAAACGAACCGTCGTTTCTCAACATCCTGACCCCGGCAGCTCCGGCATCAGCGTGTGAGTCCATGAAGTCAAGACAGTCACGCAGCATATTCTCTCCAAGTATCGTATCGGGATTAAGCAGCAAGACATATTCGCCGGAAGCGCGACGGAGTGCCTGATTGTTCGCACGTGCAAACCCCACATTCTCTTGGTTTTCCATGTATATCACATCGGGGAAACGCGCCCGGATGTAAGCGGCTGATCCGTCTGAACTGCGATTGTCCACCACAAACACTTCGTGGGATATCCCTTCCGCAGCCTTTGCCACAGAATACAGGCACTGTTCAAGATAGAACTTTACGTTGTAGTTTACGATAACGACCGAAAGTTTCATCAGCCTATTGTGTTATTACAAGATTCAAGGTGTTTGTCAATCTTATCTTTGGTAGGCCAGCAATAAAAAGTCACAGCCAAAGATATAAGGGCACACAGCAACCCTCTGTTGTCAAGGGTCAGATAATACACCACGGCATTGAAACATATACATACAAGAAGCATTGCCATGCGTATGCAGCTCCACAGATGGTATGAAGCAAGTGCTTCGTCAAAATTGCATCTTCTCAATCCTCTTGTCGTATTGAGAGTGAAAAGTTTAAGGGCAAGAGGCACACCGACAAGCGTCAATGTGATGCAGGCTATTCCGAGAATAAAAGACATACGCTCGTCAACGGCATACTCTCCGTTGGGAATAAGCCCTGTTTCTCCCGCCACAAAGCACGAAGCCACTATCATCCATGCAACCAGCAATTCTATTTTCAACTGCTTGAGCAGTTCCTTGATATTCTTATCCATTTCTAATCTGAGGATTTGTATGGAAATACTACACTGTGAAAGGCACTCGGTTGACAATAGAACGGCCCAATGTCACTTCATCGGTGTATTGCAATTCGTCGTTCATGGACAATCCCCGAGAGAGCACAGTCAGCTTCACATCTTTGTATTTCTGCAACTTTCGGTATATAAAGAAATTAGTCGTGTCGCCTTCCATTGTGGAACTGAGTGCAAGGATGACTTCCCGAATGCCACCCGCCTCCACGCGTTCTATAAGACTTGCAATCTCCAGTTCGCCGGGTCCCACACCGTCCATCGGAGAAATCACGCCTCCGAGCACATGATACAATCCGTGGAACTGCATCGTAGCTTCAATGGCAATCACATCCTGTATGTTCTCCACCACACAGACCGTCGAAGCGTCGCGGGAAGGATTTGAACAAATCCGACACACATCCGTATCCGAAATATTGTGGCAAACGCTGCAATACTTCACCTCATGCCTCAAAGTCATGAGCGCGTTCCCGAAAGCATCTACAGTTCCTGCATCGAGACGCAAGAGATGGAGCACAAGCCGCATGGCAGTCTTGCGCCCTATTCCGGGAAGCTTGGCAAATTCATTGACAGCCCTTTCCAGCAATACGGAAGAATATGGTTGTTCCATCGACATTATACAATCTGCAAAGCTCTTCTTTGTCGGCAGAAACGGTGATTTACGGAACGGAAAGCAAATATTCTCGTAGAAATCACATAAATCCCCGCCTCACACAACTGTTTTCATTATGCAAAGTTAAACAAATCTTATTAAAAAGACAACAGGTACCTATAAATACACTTCCATCCGGCAGCATCTTTGCGCATTATCGCGCCGGCACTGCCGGATGGAAGTATATTTATTGTCAGGTAATATTACCGTCTTCCGGAAAAGAAGTTCATTATACGTCTTACCGTATTTAGGGTTTTGAAGGCTATTATTCCATAACCTATATAGCGGAGATATTTTATCTCAGACTGAAGAAACATATTATTGTCCGGGGCAAGAGTATTCCTCATGCGCCTTTTCATTCTTTTTGAAGAATCTCTCATGCTCTTCAATGTGCTCCGCTTCTCCGCCCGCAAAGCCTCCAGTGAAGTCAGCTGCCCATAGTTCATGCTGCACCTCCTTCCTCTGTGCCTGAATCTTCAGAATCGGCCGAAGGTTCGAACACCCACTTTACAAGTGACTTCACGACAAGATTGGTCACAAAATGTTTCCTGAACAAGATAAAAAGTACAATGATAGCAACAAGTGCACCTCCCACAACGAAGAAGCTCAAAGCTTCGTTACCAACCACCACAGCCAGTTCCTTCACAATTCCCATGCAGATGCAATATATCGCTATCGTTCCGAAAGCAAATACAAATCCGGCTACAATCAGGAATGTGAACAAGACTGACAGTTTATCCACAGCCTCAAGCTTGAGATAACGCTTGAGCAATGTCCAAAGACGAGAGCCCTCGTCGATGATCCGGCCGATTTCATTATTGTCAGTATAATTGCTCATCCGCACCCCGAAATTACTCTACATCATAATCTTCAATAGGGGCAGCCTTGCTTTTCCCTATGTTCTTGAGGTCATCCACCAGCTTAGCCAAGTCGTCCTTGCCAAGCTTCACTCCGTACTTATCGAGAGCCTCCTTTATTTTGCGTCTCTGGTCTTCACCCTTCTCCGGTGCAAAAAGAAGACCCAATGCTGCTCCGGCAACGGCTCCGCCAACAAATGCAGCTACTAATGACAATCCATTTTTCATAATTCCAAATGTTTTAAAGTTTATAAATTGTAAAAGTTTGAATAGTAAACACTCAAAAAAAGAAAAAGTTTATGCGAAATGCTCTTTTTTCAATGCCGTTCCTTCTAATCTTCAGACATTCACCACACGGCAAGCATTAGGATAACTTTATTTTGTAAAAATACAAATTTAAGTATTAACACAATGTAAATGACAAGCCATTAACATTTTTTCATTTTACATATCATGGTTTATAAGGGGGAATTTAATAATTTTGTACAACTGATTTCATATTTATGCCCTAATGGATAGTATGATACATATTTGCCGGGGTAAGCAATATAATATCACGACAGATGAAAGTATAATCAATTAAACATATCACAATCATGAAAAAAAACTTTTTGTTGGGACTTTCCCTTATAGTTTCGCTTGCATTCGTATCTTGTAAATCATCAGAAAGCAGCTATAAGAAAGCTTACGAAAAAGCAAAAGCCATGGAAATGGCTAACGACCAGCAGGTCAGCGAACCGGTGGCTGTGACACCGGTAGTGACTCCCGCAGCCACTCCAGAAGACAACTCCAACCTGCGCACAGAACGCTTGAACGTCATGAACGGAGGAACTCTCAAAGCCTACAATGTTGTATGCGGTTCATTCAAGAGCGTTGACAATGCCAACAATCTCCGAAACACACTGGTAAACCAAGGCTACAGCGCACAGGTGGCACAGAATCCGGAAACAGGAATGTACCGTGTGGTTGCCGCTTCTTACGACGACAAGACATCGGCTGTCAACCTGCGCAACAAGCTCAAAGGCACTTATCCTGACGCTTGGTTGCTCTACCGCACATATTAAATATAAGAAGAAACAAAAAAAGACAGCACCTTAACCAAAAAGGAACGTCGAATAAAAGTTATATCCAAAACAAAATGCCGGAAGATGATTCTTCCGGCATTTTATTTTGGATACAGCCTTGCTGCTTTATTCCATATAGTCCTCTATATTCGGAGTTTCCTCCTTCGTCTTACGGATGGCGCGGCGACGCTTAGGCTTCTCTTCCTTCTGCTCCACAGCCGTCTTCACACCGGCGAGTTCCGGGTCGATAAGAATACGTCCGCAATACTCACAAACAATAATCTTCTTTCTCATGCGCACATCAAGCTGACGCTGTGGCGGAATTTTAGCAAAACATCCTCCGCAGGCATCACGCTGTACATACACAATACCAAGTCCGTTGCGGCTGTTCTTGCGGATACGCTTGAACGACATAAGCAATCTCGGCTCTATGGAAAGTTCAAGATTCTTTGCCTTCTCGCGCAACTTCTCCTCTTCTGCCTTTGTCTCTGCCACAATCTCGTCAAGCTCGTTCTTCTTCACTTCAAGATCCAAGCTGCGCTCTTCAAGTGTCTGGCGGCTCTTTTCAACAAGCTCTTCTTTTGTCTTCTCTGCTGCTTCCGCCTCGCGGATTCGTTTGTTGCAAAGTTCTATTTCAAGTGTCTGAAACTCTATTTCTTTATTAAGAAGGTCGTACTCGCGGTTATTACGTACATTGTCAAGCTGACCCTTATATCCGACAAGCTTCTCGTTGGCAAGCTCGATTTTCGTTTTAAGCTCATTGATTCTGCCGCGTAAACCCTCTACCTCCTCATTGGTATTATCTATACGAGTCTTCAAGCCTTCGATTTCATCTTCAAGGTCTTCAACTTCAAGCGGAAGTTCACCACGAAGAATACGAATCTTGTCTATCTCAGAAAGCATGGTCTGCAACTGGAATAAAGATTTCAACTTCTCTTCAACAGACATGTCAACCGTCTGCGCTTCTTTTTTCTTTGCCATAATTACTGTATTTTGTTTTTACTATATTCGTTACACGAAGAAACTGCGAACATCCCGCAAGCATCAGTCACACACATATTCTATAGGATTTGTCCGCAGAGCAGTGTCATAGACAGGAAGCTCCGGAGCGACCCCGGATATGACGCGCCTCAATATCTCAAGCGTGTATTGTTCGCTTTCAAAATGCCCTATCTCCATCAACAGCATATTATCCTCATATCCGAAGAAACGATGGTAGCCGATTTCTCCCGTGATGAAGACATCCGCACCGGCACGCTCTGCATCCGGAATGAGAAATGCACCGGCACCGCCACAGACCGCCACTGTGCGGACTTCCTTTCCCGCCCAGTCGTTGCATCTGGCACAATCGACATGGAACAGATTCCGAACCATTGACACAAAGCATTCTTTCTTCAGCGGTTCTTTAAGCGTCCCCACAATTCCGGCACCGGCACCATCCACTCCCGGTTTGGGAGCAAGCACCTTCACATCATTAAGCCCGATTTTCTCCGCAATTTTCCAATTCACACCGCCAAAAGCGTTGTCGAGATTGGTATGGGCAGCATAGACCGCCACCCCGTTCTTCACCGCCTTAAAAATACATCTGCCGATATAGTCCTCAGCTGTTATCTTCTTGCACGGACGGAACAGCAACGGATGATGGCTGATGACCGCGTTGCATCCCCGGCTTACAGCCTCATCGATGACAGCTTCGGTCACGTCCAAACACAATAATGCCCCTGTAGCTTCTGCATCCTCCGTTAATCCAATCTGCAATCCCGCGTTGTCATAGCCGTCTTGCAGGGACAGAGGAGCAAATACTTCAAGGGCCTCAAAAATATCCCGTATCTTCATAATTGCGGCAAAGTTACAAGTTTTTCATGAAAATAAAAATGCTTTGTGCCATTCGTTTAGCATTTTTTATAAGGAGTCGCATTTGGAAATCCCTAAATATTCAGTTTCGCAAGTAGAAATTGCCGGTAAAATTAAAAAAACTGCACAGAGAGAAGTTAAAAACTGTGGCGCGAGAAATGAAAAGCTGTGCGCAGAAAACTCTAATCAGCACTGCTGTTTTTATAATCGGCAGTGCAGTTTACATAATCGGCACTGCCGTTTTTATAATCGGCACTGCCGATTAAAGTTTTCTGCGCACAGTTTTCAACTCCTCACAGCACAGATAATATGTTTTCAGCACATTGTCCGTATATAAATTAAGAAGTTGTTTTAAATTTATTACGACAAATTATTATAGCCCGTCTTTCGTAATTTAGAGGGATGTTCTCGGCAGACTCCTCATGGATATTTAGCGGGTTGTTCACAGACTCCTCATGTGGGACTTGTATATTTAGCAGATGTATTCGACAGACTCCTCCGTCGCTAACGCGACACCTCCCCTAACTTAGGGGAGGAGCCTATATACCATAGCTTGAAAAGACTATGAAGCGGATGGATAG
>JAJPZU010000122.1 GCA_021204165.1 Prevotellaceae bacterium | reverse complement strand
TGGCTTTTTTATTCACCGGGCATAAAAAATCTCGCCTTTTTTATGTACTTTTGCAACCATAAAAATTCAATTCAAGGAATGGTTTTCAATTATGACGTTATTGTTGTAGGGGCAGGTCATGCCGGATGCGAAGCTGCCGCAGCTTCCGCACGACTGGGTGCTAAGACATGCCTGATTACAATGGACATGAACAAGATTGCACAGATGAGCTGTAACCCCGCCATCGGAGGAATAGCCAAAGGACAGATTGTACGTGAAATTGACGCGCTTGGCGGACATACGGGAATCGTGACAGACCGCTGCGCGCTACAGTTCCGTATGCTTAACCGTTCAAAAGGACCCGCCGTATGGAGTCCGCGTGCACAGTGTGACAGAGAGAAATTCATACACACGTGGAGAGGCATTCTGGAAAACACGGAGAACCTGCATATCTGGCAAGACCAAGTGAAAGAACTGATGGTGGACAACGGGGAGGCGAAAGGAGTAAGGACATTCCTCGGCGCCGAGTTCAAGGCAAGATGTGTCATCATCACCGCCGGCACGTTCCTGAACGGACTGATGCACATCGGACGCACCAAACTGCCGGGAGGACGCATGGCGGAGCCTGCCTCGCTGATGCTCACAGAGTCGATTACCGCCCACGGCATCAAAGCGGGAAGAATGAAGACCGGCACACCGGTAAGAATCGACAAGAGAAGTGTTGACTTCAGTCTGATGGAGATTCAAGAGGGAGAAAACGATTTCCATGCCTTCTCGTTCATGGGTGAAAAGCGGAAACTGGCTCAGCTCCCATGCTGGACATGCTATACGAGTGAAGAGGTGCATGAAATACTGCGCTCGGGATTTGCAGACTCCCCACTCTACAACGGACAGATTCAGAGCATCGGACCGCGCTACTGCCCAAGCATAGAAACCAAGCTGCACACGTTTCCCGACAAAGACCGCCATCAGCTGTTTCTGGAACCGGAAGGAGAAACAACAAATGAAATGTATCTGAACGGTTTCTCGTCGTCGCTGCCGATGGACATACAAATCAATGCGCTCAGACACATACCTTGTTTCAGAGACATGGTGGTCTATAGACCGGGGTATGCCATAGAATATGATTTCTTCGACCCGACACAGCTCAAGCATACTCTTGAATCGAAAATAATAGAGGGACTATACTTTGCCGGACAAGTGAACGGAACGACCGGATATGAAGAGGCCGCCGGACAAGGACTCATGGCGGGAATAAACGCGGCACTGAAGTGCGGCGGAAACGGCTCTTTCATTCTGAACCGGAACGAGGCATACATCGGAGTGCTCATCGACGACCTTGTGACAAAGGGTGTGGACGAACCGTACAGGATGTTCACCTCACGCGCAGAATACCGCATCCTGCTTCGTCAGGACGACGCGGACATGCGACTGACGGAGAAGAGCTACAAAATGGGGCTTGCCACTACGGAACGCTATCAGCGCATGGAAGAGAAGAAAAAAGCGATAGAAAGACTGCTTGACTTCACAGGCAATTTTTCGCTGAAGCCTGCGCTCATAAACAGCGCGCTTGAAGCCATCGGGACAACTCCACTCCGACAAGGATGCAAGCTCTCGGAACTCATAGGGCGTCCACAGATAACCATCGAGAACATCGCTCCGCACATCGTCCCGTTCAAGAACGAGATTGAAAGAATCACAGACAGAAAAGAAGAAGTTACAGAAGCTGTAGAGATTCTCATCAAATACAAGGGATACATAGAAAGAGAGCAAATGATTGCCGACAAAATGCTTCGCCTCGAGAACATCAAGATAAAGGGGAAGTTCGATTATGCCGACATGAAACAAATCACCATAGAGGCAAGACAGAAGCTGGCAGCTATAGACCCGGAGAATCTGGCACAGGCAAGCCGCATACCGGGAGTGTCGCCAAGCGACATAAACGTACTGCTCGTGCTGATGGGAAGATAGAAACAAAAAAGAAGAGAGAAGAGGATGGGCGGTATTCCATCCAACCAAAGAAGATGTTTCGTCAGGCACATGTTTCACGTGAAACAAAAGGCCTTTTAGAGGCTTTAGACCAACGAGTTATAAAGATTTGCCGGAGGTAACACTTCAAGAAGCCGCATTCCGCGGAACTGCGGAAAGGAAATGCCGCCGGTACAAAAGCTAACACACCAAAAAAACGGAATAAACAATGAACAACGAAGTACTATTAAAGAATCTGCGAACAATAGAGGATTTCCCGAAACAGGGAATATTCTTCCGCGATGTCACCACATTATTCAAAAGTCCGGAATGCCTTGAGATAATGGAAGAGGAACTGTACGAGATATACAAAGACAAAGGCATCACCAAAGTGGTGGGCATAGAATCTCGCGGATTCATCATGGGAGCCATTCTGGCGCGCAGAATAGGAGCAGGACTTGTCATGTGCCGCAAGCCGGGCAAGCTGCCGGCAGACACTGTAAGCCAGAGTTTCTCAAAAGAATACGGAACAGACACCATCGAGATACACCGCGATGCAATTACGGAGGACGACGTGGTGCTGATACACGATGACCTTCTGGCGACAGGAGGAACCATCAAAGCAGCATGGGACTTGGTGAAGAAATTCAATCCGAAGAAGTGTTACATGAATTTCATTATTGAGATTCGCGACGAAGGTTTGAAGGGAAGAGAGTTCATCGGGAACGACATCGAGATAACCACGCTTATGAGTCTTTGATTCTTTGAAAGTTAGCGCGTAAATGTTCCACGTGGAACATTTACGCGCTTAAAGTTAAGACAAAGAAGACACAGCATAACATACGGAAAACTAAACACATAAACAGAGCGACCGCAAGGGCAACTTCAACACCGAAAAAGAGCGTTATGAAGAAGGACGAAGAAAGAATTGCACGACTGAAAAACATTGTTCTGAACATGCCGGAAAGCCCGGGATGCTACCAATACTTCGACGAGCACAAGACCATCATCTATGTAGGCAAAGCCAAGAACCTCAAGCGGAGAGTAAGTTCCTACTTTCTGAAAACGGTAAATTCCCGAAAGACGCAGATTCTTGTAAGCAAGATTCAGGACATAAACTATGTGGTTGTGCCCACCGAGGAAGACGCTCTTCTGCTTGAGAACAATCTTATCAAGAAGTACAAACCGAAATACGACATCCTTCTAAAGGACGACAAGTCCTACCCTTCCGTGTGTGTGACGAATGAATACTTTCCAAGAGTATTCAAGACGAGAAAGATTCTCAACGACGGCTCCACGTATTACGGCCCTTTCAGCCACACAGGCACCCTCAACAATATGCTGGAACTTATCGGGAAAATGTATCCGCTGAGAAGATGCAGAATGCCCATGACCGAAGAGATGGTGCGCAAAGGGAAGTTCCAGACCTGCTTAGAGTACCATATAAAGAACTGCAAAGCACCTTGTGTAGGCTTGCAGACACGCGAGGAATATATGGAAAGCATAAAGGAGGTGCGCGAAATCCTCAAGGGGAATACCCGCAGAGTATGCGAGAAAATGATGGCGGAAATGCAGCAGATGGCGGAAGAAATGCGGTTTGAAGAGGCAATGGAACTAAAAAAGAAATACGACCTCGCCTTGGATTTCTGCGAAAAGAGCGAGGTGATTGCACATTCCTACCACAATATAGACGTCTTTTCTATTGCTGACGACGAGAAATCGGCATTCATAAACTACCTGCATATCACTAACGGCTGCATCAATCAGGCTTTCACTTTTGAGTTCAAAAAGCGCATGGACGAATCGCAGGAGGACATGCTTGCACTCGGAATCGTGGAAATGAGAGAACGCTACAAGAGCCATTCTCCGGAGATTGTAGTACCGTTTCCCATAGAAATCGAGCTGAAGAACGTGACTGTGACCGTCCCTGTACGCGGCGACAAGAAGCATCTTCTCGACCTTTCCCTTATGAATGTAAGGCAATACAGGTTCGACCGCATGAAGCAGGCTGAAAAACTGAACCCCGAACAGCGCAGCGTAAACCTGATGAAAGAGCTGCAAAAGAAGTTAGGACTGCCCAAACTCCCCATGCACATAGAATGTTTTGACAATTCCAACATTTCGGGAACCGATGCCGTAGCAGGATGTGTAGTGTTCAAAAAGGCAAAACCGTCAAAGAACGACTACCGGAAATACAACATAAAGACGGTTGTAGGCCCTGACGACTACGCTTCAATGAGCGAGGTGGTACACCGCCGCTATTCGCGCGCCATAGAGGAGGGTTCTCCCCTGCCCGACCTTATCATCACCGATGGCGGCAAGGGGCAAATGGAAATCGTGCGCAAGGTGGTGGAAGACGAACTGCATCTGAGCATTCCTATCGCCGGTTTGGCAAAAGACAACCGCCACCGCACTTCCGAACTTCTTTACGGCTTTCCCCAGCAGACTATCGGCATAGAAATGAACAGTCCGCTGTTCCAGTTCCTCACCCGAATACAGGACGAAGTCCATCGGTTTGCCATCACATTCCACCGTGACAAGAGGAGCAAACACCAGATAGCGTCTGCACTGGACAGCATCAAGGGAATCGGCAGCACCACCAAAACCACACTTCTCAACAAGTTCAAGAGCGTAAAAAGAATACGTGAGGCATCAGAGGAAGATATAGCCGAAATCATCGGAAAAGCTAAAGCGAAGATATTGAAAGAAGGGCTGAAATAACCGCACGCTCCCACCCTTTCATCTCTTCCGCAGCACAAATATCAGCTCATCCTCGACACAGGAAAAAAGCGTTTTGCATTCCCCCAGCCTTGCCCTCCACAATATATTCACCCCAAACAACTGCCATGTCACTTTCTTTTCCTATTTTTGCCACAGCAAACAAAAACAACAAATAAAGAAGAATGAGAGCAGTGATACAGCGTGTCAGCCACGCTTCCGTCACAATCGGCGGAGAGCTGAAATCGAGCATCGGACAAGGCTTTCTGGTGCTCATAGGCATCGGAGAAACGGACACAGAAGAGGACATACAGTGGCTCAGCAGGAAGATTGTAGGGCTTCGCGTGTTCGACGATGAGAACCATGTCATGAACAAGTCGATAGCAGACACAAAGGGCGAAATTCTTGTCATAAGCCAGTTCACACTATGGGCTTCATACAAGAAGGGCAACCGCCCGTCGTACCTGCGCGCCGGCAGCCACGAAGTGACAGTACCACTCTATGAACGGTTCTGCACGGTGCTTGGGGAGACTCTCGGAAAGCCCGTCAAAACCGGTGAATTTGGTGCAGACATGCAGGTTGAACTGCTGAATGACGGACCTGTAACCATCTGCATGGACACAAAGAACAAGGAATAGACCGGCATCAGCCATCCGCCGACAAAACATCCGGAACCAATACACACAATAACAAAACAAAGCATTATTATGACACTGAACGAGATACAGGACTCTGTTGACAAGTGGATAAAGACATACGGAGTGCGCTATTTTAGCGAACTCACCAACATGACCATCCTCACTGAGGAAGTCGGAGAACTGGCAAGAGTCATGGCGCGGAAATACGGCGACCAGTCCTTCAAAGCCGGCGAGAAAGACAACATGGCAGACGAAATGGCTGACATCCTGTGGGTGTTATGCTGCCTCGCCAACCAAACAGGAGTGAACCTCACAGAGGCATTCGAGGCAAACCTGCGCAAGAAGACAGAGCGCGACAGCGAAAGACATAAGAACAATCATAAGCTTTAACCTTCCTGAACTTCCCAAAGAAGAGTCAGGGACACAAAAATATCAACAAAAATGGAACACATTCATCACCACCACGATTGCTCCTGCGACTGCGAACATGAGCATGAGCATGAGAACAGCACAGAAAGCAAGTTTACTCAGGCATTCAAGAAGTACAACCTCGATGTCGATGACGAGAAGGTAAAGAACCAAGTCGCTACCCTACTCGCCCACCATCTTCAGGAGAACAACACCAAAGAGGTGAAGAAATTTCTCCTGAACAGTGTAGAACTGACTACCTTAAAGACTACGGACAGCGAAGAGAGTGTACTGAAATTCATTGAGAAAGTCAATGAGTTCGATACAAAATATCCGGAATTAGGACATGTTGCCACAGTGTGTGTATATCCAAACTTTGCCAAGGTGTGCCACGACAGTCTTGAAAACGAGAACATAGAAATAGCCTGTGTATCAGGAAGTTTTCCATCTTCACAGACATTCACAGAAGTGAAGATAGCCGAAACGGCAATGGCTATCCACGACGGTGCCACAGAGATAGATATCGTGATGCCTGTGGGCAAATTCCTCTCGGAAGATTACGAAGGTGTGGCAGACGAGATTTCAGAACTGAAGTCCGTATGCGGCGAGCACAAGCTGAAGGTCATACTCGAAACCGGCTGCCTGAAGACGGCTGCAAACATCAAAAAAGCCTCCATCTTGGCGATGTATTCAGGTGCCGACTACATAAAGACTTCCACAGGAAAGCTTGAACCGGCCGCCACTCCGGAAGCCGCATTCGTCATGTGTCAAGCAATTAAGGAGTATTACGAACAGACCGGCATACAAATAGGTCTGAAGCCGGCAGGAGGAATGAAGACTGTGGAGGACGCACTCACCTACTACACCATCGTCAAAGAGGTTCTCGGCGAGAAATGGCTTAATAACACCATGCTCCGTCTTGGTACCAGCAGCCTTGCGAACAAACTGCTCAGTGAGATTGTCGGAGAAGAAATCAAGTTCTTTTAAGGATAGTTCAGACAGAAGTTGAATCGTAGATACATCTGCGAGTGCATTCTCGTTAGACTTAATCTGATGTATCTAACAGACCACTCTTGTTGTAAAAGAAGATGTATTCGGCAGACTCCTTATGTGTTAAGAGGAGTCTGCGGATACATCTGCCCAAATTGCCCCTCAAAACCCTCCATAATAAAATTTTTTATATATAAATTTTAACAAAATTATTTTCTGACAAAAAGAAAGCAAGAGTACGCTGTTTTAAATCTTAATTCATGATTTTGATGCAAAATACTTTCTTTTTGATTTTGCCAAATGTTAAAATCCTAAGCCCTCTGGCACGCGTCAAAATGAAGCACACTGAACTTTTATCGGAAATCGGGGATTCTACGCGCATTTTCCGAGAGCCTTTTCGATTGTGAAATAATGTTGAGATT
>JAJPZU010000230.1 GCA_021204165.1 Prevotellaceae bacterium | reverse complement strand
GAGTGCAAAGGTACAGCTTTATGCCGGAGCGGCAAGGACATGACGGGATTTTATTTGGGAAACATACGGATTTCACGGATTTTAAAGAACAACAGAACAGTTTAATAGCAAAAAAGAGCAAAAGAACAAAAGAAAAGAAAATTCAAAGAGAATATCCTTTGAATACGATTCAGAAAAATAATGCTATGGATACAGAGTGTCAAGAATAATAGAAAGAACAAATTGAATAAAAAAGGTTTCGCATCTTTTCAAATTCATCTATGAAAATGAAAAGATGCGAAACTTTTATCAGAAAAATCGAACTTGTCAATTAAGTCCCCATACATTTAATGAATACTGACGCTCAACAGCCCTCTCGATTGTATTTGGCAAGTTATGAAAGAAGTCTATTCCCGTTAAATCTTCAAGCTCATCGACCGTAACCACATTTTTTGCCATTTCCGACATAGAAACATGATGTTTATATGTATATCCATATTCCTTATGTTCCATATAAAAAGCAATGCTACTGTATGTACCATTTTTCACACGAAGCAAAGCCATGAAATAATATTTAGGAACCGGAACCTTGCAACCATTATTCCTCGTTACATATTCAAGAATCTTATTGCCATCTATCGTACCACCCTTACATACATAGAGCGTATCAGCAAAATTTGCATCACGTCCTTTCGTCTGAACAAAATCTTCAAGAGTTATCCAATAGCCCTGATTAAAACTTCCAATCTGAGGACTCATATTGGTCATATAAAAAGTCTGTTCATTCGCTTCTTTGCTATATAATCTGTCAGCAGAAGCGCAGAGATGACCTCTATTATAAATACCGCCAAATCCACGATTACCTATTTTCAACGAACTTGGCACTTTTGGGTCATCGGTAAAAGGATCGTCTGAACGAGATACTGCTTTATTACGTGTATGCCCATCGAATCTGAATGCCACCCAACGAGAATGGCACTTTTGCGTATCGTACTCAAGGCAGAAAGTCATCACAGAGTCACGACCTACAGCTGTACTATGCTGTATGAAAACGGTACCGGACTTCTTCAAAGCCGGCACTTCTATACGTTTCTCATAATTAGGATTTATGATAAAACCACCATTATTGCCACCCAGCTGATAAGCATCCTCCTCATCATCACAAGAGGCTACGGCAGAAACCACCGTAGCCAATATGAGAAAATACACAAATCTGTATATTATCTTCATCATCTCTTTCATATATTAATATTATATGTGTCCTTTCAAAAGCAAAGAGGCTTTAAGATTATCAAGTTCATATCAAAACAGATTAACTAACATCTTAAAGCCTCTCTCGTTTCACTTTTATTGTTTATTTCACTTTTATTGTTTAGATATACTGAAATCATCAATCAATACATCTGCACCAGGATTCTTTGAGTTCATAATAACCAAACAACAAACACACTCTTCCTTTATCTCAAATTGATGCGTAACGAGCGTCCAATCGTTTTCAGTCAAGCCATTTGTATATTCTCCATACACATACGCACCGACTGTTCCATCTTTAACTGGTACATATCCCGGACGAACACTACCACCCGCATTTGTAGCCGCTTTGGCATAGAACTTAATAGTATAAGTACCCGGAGTCAACTTCATTTCCTTATATCCAAGTCGTTTATTTGCACTTGACAAACCGCCAACCTTAACAGAATAGCTTCCGCTATGTGCATCTGTTGACTGAGAAAGTGAAGCATTACCAGCCGTTGAAGCAGTCTTCCAATTCAAAGGAGCATTACCAGACCATGTTTCAAAGCCCCCATTAGCAAAACTTTCAAGTCCACCAACTTCTGTAGAAGGTTCGTCATCGTTATTGTCGCCAGCCTTTCCATTCTTTATAGAGAAGTTTCTCACTTCCCATGTAGAACCACTCACATCATTTGTATTATAGTAGAATGCTAAGCGGATTGTCTTGCCCATATATTCAGCAGGAATATCTATCTGGCTTGTTTCAAAGGTCGTCCAATCGACACCCTCTGTATGCTTCCGGCAAAGCGGAGTCCAAGTAGCCGTAGAAGCAGCATCCGTATAATCAGCACTAATGAGCAACTGTTGATTGTCATCTGCTCTATTATATCTGAGTATATATTCGTATGACACATAAGCTTCCGATACACCGGCAAGAGAGATTTCAGGAGATACGAGATAATAGCTTCCGGCAGTAGTCACCTTTGAAGCATTGTCATATCCTGTCGCCTTCGCCGTTTTGAAGTCGATTATCCATTCTCCACTTCCGCTTGTTGTCTCACTCTTGAATCCGCCAAACGTTGTTTCAAATGCTTCAGAATAAGGGAGAGTCTTCATGCCCTCGTCTTCGCCTCCGCCATTAGGGTCATAATCGCCTTCACCTTCCACTACGACAAAATTCTTCACTTCCCAAGTCGAAGCTTTAGCAGTCGTACTCTTATAGCGCAAAGCGACAGTCACGTTTCCACCCATATACTTCTGCGGAATATTCACATTGCCACTGCTATACCATGTATCCCAATCGCTTCCCTGCACAAGATTAAAATCAAGAGGTTCCCAAGTGGCTTCTCCCACTTTACCTCTTCCCTGATAGTCCGAACTTACAAGAATCTGATGGTTCTCAGCTACCGTACCGGCAAGTGCATAGCGGAGAATATAATCAAAAGAAACATGCGCCGATGTCACCTCAGAAAAATCCATCACAGGTGACACGAGCCAACTTTCGGCATCATTATTTTCCTTTGTAGAAGAATCATATCCTGTCACTTGCGCACAGCTATAGCTGACAGCCCAATTATAATCAGCCACAGTTGTCACACTCTGGAAGCTACCAAGCGAAGTAGCGAAACTCTCACTAAGAAGCACGTCCGTTTCTGTACCGCCACCATTATTATTAATCTCATACGGTGCCGGTATATCTTCACACGCTGTAAAAGCAAAAGCCGCAGCCACCGCAAATATAAATGAAAAATGTTTTTTCATGTTTCGTATCTTTTTTATTGTTATTCTTTATTGACAAACGGAAAAACCGTCATTCCGTTTCAAGGTTCAACCTCTTCTTCTCCATTTTCCTGTATGGCAGGATAAATGTCATCTGTTGCACGAAGCTGAATTTGCCAGCTGCTGTAATAGCTGAGCAATCCGGTGTAGCTTCTCTCGTCCTGCGGCATCACAAGAAACGCAATATCATTCTGTGTACTTGTACGCAAAGTGACATTCGTCTTCCCTACCCTGAGCGTCCTATCTACACCGTATCCGGCATCCTGCTCCGCCTCGGGAGCAAAGATGGCAGTTCCGTCAGCTTCCGCCAACGTGCCATTCACCTTAACAAGCATAGGGTAATTCATATAGTTCTTCTTGTCGCTCGCTTTCAGCCAATCTTCATCCAACACTTTCGGTTGACATTCGGCACATGTCGGGTCCGGTGCTCCCACAAGTTCCACATTTGTGCGACAAAGCTGAAACAATATCGGTCCAAGACGCAGATTTCCGCTACTTGTATAGTAAGGTTGTCCAATCTTCGGCAATTTGCTATACACTCCGATATACAATCCCTTCAGATTCACCTTGACACGCTGTCCGAGCATGAAATAAGGATACAGACAAGTGTTCTTGACACCAAGCACGATGGCTTGGTCTGTACCCTTCTCCTCATCAATGTCGCGCAGCAGAAGTGCCTGATAAAGGTTTCCACTAATATCATTTGCAGCCACAACAGCTTCTATCACCACATCTTCCGTTATCTCCTCGAAAGCATTGCTTTGCGTGAAAAGCGACTTGTAAGCCGACTTCAATTCGGCAATACTGCTATTCACTTCTCCCACAGACACAGGACTGGTGACAAGCAGATTGTCCGTATTCGGTTCATCCGTATCATCCATACACGACGTAAGCCCACATAAAGCAAGGCATCCTGCCATCATTATTGAAAATATTCTATTCATATTTATATACATATTATATATATGTTTCTTTTGATTCTTCAAACATCCTAAAGTTCAACTCTCAAAACCTGTAACCCACATTAAGGAAAGCATTGATTGCATTCGCATAATAGTATTTGGAGTTTTTCGAGAACTTATATGCTTTGGCCACACCGGTCTTGTAGAAGTCATCACGATTCTGCTCATAACCACCCGTGCGCATGTTGCAGTTATTCGTTATATTGTTCACAGAAAGGTTAATAGATATACTTCTGCCTTTCTTCAACCGGATATATCGTCCGATAGAAGCATCGAGCATGAAACCGCCCTTGAACTTTTCCTGATTCGCCGTGTAAGCATCAAGCAGCTCACCGTCCTCACCAAACAGCACACCACCTTTTTCTTCAAGCTCCGCCTTGGTCACATCAAAGACAGTGTTGCCATCCTCATTGACACTGGAAGCCGTATAGTTGCCGATGACATTGCTGAGACGTCTGTACTGAGAGAAGCCGACATACACGCGGTCATAATAATTGAGGTTCATTCCAAAGAACCATCCGTGTACATTATAATCCACTCCCAAGCTCAATGCCGTAAGCGGAGTGCCTCCGACACGTATGCCGTCAGCAATCACCCTGAGCGGCATAGCCTCATTGGTCACAGGATTCTTCCACATGTTAAGCTCCGAATTGGTCTTTGAGTTCATACCCTCATAATTAATCTGAGCATAAGGATTATTGACATATTTTGCCTCGCTTATGGTTCCGATAGCCTTGAACGAAAGATTGCTATTGACCTGATAGACCAGAGCAGCCTCAATTCCGTAATGCTCCTTTTCTATTCCATTCATGGTAAGATAAGTGAAGCGTTCCTGCTGGTCGTTATAAAAAGCCGTCTGCTCCACCTGATTCTCAAACTTCGTATAATATCCGGAAATCTTACCCGAAAGGTTTCCAAAACGGAACAGATAGGAAAGCTCTGCACCGGTAATATCTTCCAGCGACAAGTTATTCACAAAATTGTTCTGCATACGCGGGGCCACAAAGCTATTGCGCGCAAGCGGAGCCTGCTTGTTGTATCCGAATGAAAGACTGACACGATGGTTCGCCATCAGACGATACATGGCGGAAATCTTTCCTCCTCCGCCCAAGAATCCGGCAGCACCGCTCTTTCCGTATGAATTTTCCGGAGCACGACCGTTGCGCATCAGTCCGTCCCTCTCAATAGTCGTACCTTCAAGATGCGCTCCCGCCATCAGGCTGAAAGGACCGTCCGTATATTGATACTGTCCCCAAAGACGCGCCTTGTTCACGAATATGTTATAATTGTATCCGAATTTGTCACCTTCGCCGATACTGCGGTTCGGATTGTTGAGATCGTTCTGCGCCTCAACGCTCCAGCGTCCGTAATCGTTGGCTGCAAACTTGTCATAATCAGTATATCGAGTTCCGCCAAGCAAATCCGCCATTGTCTTATAGTGCATACCCTTCGTCGTGTTCAGATATATTCCAAGGGCATATTTACCGGCTTTGTCAAGATTATGAGTGAATGTAGAATTGAAAGCAAACACCATCTGGTCGTTGTGTCTGCGCTCCTGATAATACAAAGCCTCTCCCCCATTCTGCTCATTCATACGATTGACATAGTACATCCGGTCCCAGTCAATCTGCCGGTTCGCCTTGTCAGAAGTCCAATAGTCAACCATATCATTATACTGATCCACCAAGAATGCGTTTTCATGCAGATAGTCCGGATTGTTCTTGTCGAGATCGTACACATCAAACACGGCACTCGGCAGATTCTTATAATAATCCGGACGCGGGTCATACGCGTCGCCGTTCCATCCGAGAGCCGTAGAACTGTACATGCTGTACTTGAATCCGGCAGAAGTGGAAAGCTTCTTCGTATAATCAATGTCCCAGTCCCATGTAGCAATTGCTGTAGGCTCAAAGTCTCTTACCACCCTCGAGTTTCTCTTCTCCCCGTTCTGGTATCCCCAGTTAGGATTATAGTAATGAGAATTTGCAAGCCAATAAGCTTCCTCTGTTGAAGCTCCCTGCTGCGCACGCTCCGTAGGTGCTCCGAAAGTCACCAACGAAAGAGTGTGGTTCTGATTAAAACGTTTCTCTGCCGCAAGGAAATAGCTGAAGGAATTGTAGAAAGTACCCTCTATCACTCCTTCGTTTGCCCATCTGTAGCCGAAACTGCCGGCAAACGCCCATCCGCTTTCCATCATACCTGTGGCAAAAGTGTACATGCCTCTTGCCAGATAATTGCGGTTACAGCCGGAAAGGGAAATCTTGTTTCCTTGTGCAAACTGACTCGCACGCGCATTGATGTTTGTAGCTCCACCTACTCCGGACATACCGAAATTGTTGGCTTCAAATCCGGAAACACTCTCTTTGTTTCGAGTGGCATCGTTCAAGCCTCCAATCATACCATAGCTGAAACGTCCGAGTTCCATATCGTTCAACATAAGTCCGTTCATGTAAGTCTGACTGTACATGTTGTCGTAAGCGCGAATCTGAAAGCGCATAGGACTGAACAAATAGCCCACATCAGAAAGATAAGGGTCGCTCTTCGACGACATGAGAGATGATACAGTCTGTGCCGCATCACCGTCTTCATCAAGCTGACTTTCGGTAAACGTGAAGTCGGCATTGTCGTTCAGGCTTAGGCTGTCAGTCTGCTGCTGCGCCATCACTGCAATAGCAACGCACCATACTGCAAGCGTTAGTTTTACACCTTTATTCATATAATAACATTATTATTTGTATTACTTATTCCTATATATTCCATTCGTTCATTTTTTTGTAGAAGTGCATGACAAAATAAAAATACATGACATGTCTTCAAACTGCAACACTCTTCTCCGGGATTAAATATACAAAAAGTGTACAATTGCTCTGCAAAAATATAAAAAAACATTTCTGCAAAAGAATAATCGCAAACAAAATAAGCTCAATTGCTGAAAGATTTAGAAAGAAAATCAACAAATGTTCTTCACTCACCCTAAAGTTCATCAGGATTTTCAGAACGTAAATTCATAACCACCCTCATGTGTATTTAAGTGAGAGGGGGTACAGACTCAACATGGATATTTAGCGGATGGTCTCGACAGAATCAACATGGATATTTAGTGGATGTTCTCACAGACTCCTCCGTCGCTACCGCGACACCTCCCCTAACTTAGGGGAGGAGCCTATATACCTCACGCTGAAAAGACTATGA
>JAJPZU010000125.1 GCA_021204165.1 Prevotellaceae bacterium | reverse complement strand
AAATTCATGAACAGCGAACCGAAATAAAACAAATGTTAAGAAGCGACGCAAAATCACAACACTATTTCACACTTGGCAAGACTCTCAAAAAATGCGCGTAGAATGCCCGACTTCCGATAAAAGTTCGGCACGCTTCATTTTGACGCGTGCCAGAGGGCTTGGAATTTTAACATTTGACAAAATCAAAAAGTAAGTATTTCTTCATAAAATCAACAAAAAGAAATAAATCAAGCCAAAACACTACCATTTTATCAGAAAATAATTTTGTTAAAAAATATATATAAAAAATTTTGTATGGGAGTGGTTTGAAGCAATTTGACAGGTGTCTTCAACAAACTCCGCCGCCGCCAACCCTCCCTTACACTGAAGAGAGGAATTGGCGACGGCGGAGTTTGTTAAATACAACCACTCAATCCGTGAATACCCCGGATTGGAAACTATTGAAAATCTTTACTGACAGACAACACCTTTCAGCGTGGCAGAGCTTGACTCTGTAATCTTCACCGTGACGAAGTCTCCAATATGAATATCTCCCCTGTCGAACACAACCACCTTGTTCTGCGCCGTGCGTCCGAACAGTTGTTCACGTGAACATTTGCTTACACCTTCTACAAGAACTTCGAAAGTATGCCCAATGTCGCGCCTGTAACTTTCTGCCGACAACTCGTTCTGCAAGGCAATCATTTCATTGAGGCGGCGAATCTTTGTCTCTTCGGGCACATCGTCCGGAAGATTCTTCGAAGCGTAAGTTCCCGGACGTTCCGAATATTTGAACATGAATGCCGAGTCGTATCCGCATTCTCTCATGAGCGAAAGAGACAACTGGTGGTCTTCCTCCGTTTCCGAGTGATAACCTACAAATATATCAGTCGTCAGTCCGCAGTCCGGCAAGATTCTCCGTATGGCCGCCACACGGTTCATATACCATTCGCGGGTGTATTTTCGGTTCATCAGTTTCAGTATGCGGTCACTTCCGTTTTGGACAGGCAAGTGAATATGACGGCAAATGTTCTTGTGAGCAGCTATCACATGCAAAGTCTCATCACTCATATCTTTAGGATGCGAAGTAGTGAAGCGTACTCTCATCTCCGGCACACTCTCCGCCACACGCTGAAGCAGTTTTGGAAAATCAACGTCCTCAAATTTGTATGAATTGACATTCTGTCCGAGCAGAGTCACTTCCTTATAACCTCTCTGCGCCAAGTCTTTCACTTCTGCCAGTATGCTGTCTATATCGCGGCTGCGCTCCCTGCCTCTTGTGTAAGGAACGATACAGTAGTGGCAGAAGTTGTTGCATCCGCGCATGATACTGACAAATCCGGATATATGACTTCCACAGACGCGTTCAGGAATGATGTCGCGATAGGTTTCCGTAGTCGATAGTTCCACGTTGATGGCTTTCTCTCCCATCTCCACCGATGCAAAAAGTTCAGGAAGAGTGAGATAAGCGTCCGGTCCGGCTACAAGGTCTGCATGATGCTTTTCTATCAAGTCGGTCTTGACTCTTTCCGCCATACATCCCACCACACCGATGATGAGTCGGTGTCCCTTCTTCCTCAACGAATGGAGTGCTTCAAGACGATTGAGTATTTTCTGTTCTGCATTGTCGCGGACTGAGCATGTGTTCAACAACACCGCATCCGCCTCGTCTATATTCCGGCACGACTCATACCCCGCCATTTTCATGACGGACGCAATGACCTCACTGTCTGTCACGTTCATCTGGCAGCCGTATGTTTCTATAAAAAGCTTTTTCATCAAGAGATTTTTTCAAATTAATATGCAAAGATAATACAAATGGCAGAAACTTGAAAGTTTTCCCATTTACCATTTGAACATAAAGAAATTGTTTAATTTTCTTTCTGCAAATTCTTATCTTCTTGTCTTTCTATAAATTCTTATCTTCTTGTCCGCATCGTCAAAATCTTCATACACCTGTCCTTGCAATACAGGAGCATTCACTCCTTCGTTCAGCACAATGTTGCCAGTCTCTACATACGCTTCGTCCCACAGTCCGTCGTCGATAAAGCTTTGAAGCAATTGACGTCCGCCTTCGACAAGCAGAGTCTGTATGCCGCGTTCATAAAGTTTCTCCAATATCTGCGGTATTATATCGCAATTGAAGTCTATAGAAACTTCTTCCACATTGTCGCGAACAATCTTCCGCGCCGCTTCGGAGGAAGAAAATACCAGAGTAGAAGCCGCAGAATCGAATATGTGAAGCGAATCGGGAAGCGTTCCGAACCGGTCTATCACCACTCTTGTGGGATTATCTCCACACCAGTTCCGCGTGGTCAGCGAAGGATTATCAAGAAGAGCGGTACGTCTTCCCACTATTATGGCTTGATGTTCTGCACGACGCTTGTGCCCCCACATACCTGTATAGCTGTCGGAAATCAATGCACGCGGTCTGTCATCAGGTGTATCGATGAACCCGTCAGCACTCTGCGCCCATTTGAGCGTAATGAAAGGACGGTGCTTACTGTGGAATGTCATGAAACGCTTGTTCAGTTTCATGCACTCGTCTTCCAGCACACCCACCTTCACTTCTATTCCCGCGTCACGCAGTTTCTGTATTCCTCTTCCGCTCACTTTGGCAAAAGGATCCACACACCCTACGACGACACGGCGCAATCCTTTCTCAATGATAAGGTCGGCACACGGCGGAGTCTTGCCATAGTGCGAACAAGGCTCAAGACTCACGTAGATGGTCGATTCGCGGAGCAGGGCGGCATCTTTCACGGAAGCTATGGCATTCACTTCCGCATGTCCCTCTCCACAACGCACATGATAGCTTTCGCCAATGATTCTCCCGTTGCAGACAATGACCGCCCCCACCATCGGATTCGGTCGTACATTCTTTCTTCCGTTTGCGGCAAGTTGCAGACAACGCCGCATATATATTTCATCTGTATTCATTCTCCTATTATATTATGTATGAACTGACAAGTTGAAAAATACTTTTTTTCATTTCTTTTTTCTTTATGATTTCTCATTCTGTACAAACAGACAAAAAAAAAAAAGTACCGAAAACGAGGACAAAATAAAGTACTTTTTCACAGGTGTCCAAACTATAATGGAATAAAAAACTCATTATCAGCGCAAAACATTCAAAATATTTAACAAAATGCCGTAACTTTGCCGTCTCAATACAAACAAATTATAAAATAAGTTTTTAAGGTTACAAAGAAATGAAGATTCTACAATCAAGACCGGAGCTGCTGAACACAATGCACAGCTACAACAAACAAAAATTCATGGCCGACCTAATGACGGGAATCATCGTGGGCATAGTAGCACTTCCGCTTGCCATCGCATTCGGTATTGACTCAGAGGTGTCGCCGGAAAAGGGAATACTCACAGCCATAGTGGCAGGCTTCGCCATCTCTTTCTTCGGAGGAAGCAGAATACAGATTGGCGGCCCTACGGGAGCCTTCATTTTCATCATCTACGGAATCATACAACAGTACGGACTTGAAGGACTCGCCATAGCGACGGTGCTTGCAGGAGCCTTCCTTATTCTTCTCGGTGTGTTCCGTCTCGGCACCATCATAAAATATATTCCTTATCCGATTGTCGTAGGATTCACAAGCGGTATAGCACTGACCATTTTCACGACGCAGATAAAAGATCTGTTCGGACTGACGATAGAGGGCGGAGTTCCTGCCGACTTCATATCGAAATGAGGAGTGTATGGACAGAATTTCGCCTCACTGGACATTCCGACCACCATCGTCGGAATACTGTCTGTGGTTATCATAGCCGTAACTCCCAAGTTTTCAAAGAAAGTTCCCGGCTCTCTGATTGCCATCATTGTCATGACCATTGCCGGAATCATCATGACCAACTATTTCGGCATCCACGTAGATATCATCGGAGACAGATTCAAGATTGACCCTTCCATGTCGGAGGCAAATGTGCCGGACATGAACTGGGAGACCATAAAAGGACTTATCTCTCCTGCCATCACCATTGCCGTGCTCGGAGCCATTGAGTCTCTGCTTTCAGCCACAGTGGCAGACGGTATCATCGGTCATCACCATGATTCCAACCAAGAGCTTATCGGACAAGGTATAGTCAACATTGTATCGCCTATCTTTGGAGGTATTCCTGCCACAGGAGCCATAGCACGCACAATGACCAACATCAACAACGGAGGAAAAACTCCGGTGGCAGGCATCATCCATGCCATAGTACTGCTGCTCATTTACTTCTTCCTCATGCCGTATGCACAGTACATTCCTATGTCGTGTCTTGCAGGCGTACTGGTCATCGTCTCCTACAACATGAGCGGATGGCGCACTGTACGCGAACTGATGCACAACCCGAAATCCGACGTGACCGTACTGTGGCTTACATTCATACTCACTGTGGTGTTCGACCTCACCATAGCCATCGAGGTGGGACTGGTGCTCGCCTGTCTGCTCTGTATGCGCCGAATGGCAGAAACCACCCAAGTGTCTGTGCTCACCGACGAGATAGACCCTAACGAAGAAAGCGACTTGGAGGTTACGAATGTAGAACACCTCATCATTCCGGAAGGTGTAGAAGTATATGAGATAAACAGCCCTTACTTCTTCGGTATAGCCAGCAAGTTCGAAGACATCATGGCAGGACAGAACGACCGTCCTAAAGTCCGCATCATACGTATGCGAAAAATTCCGTTCATAGACTCGACCGGTATTCACAATCTCACCAACCTTATCTCGATGAGCCACAAAGAAGGCATCAAGATTATACTCTCGGGAGTCAACGAATATGTGAAATCGGTGCTCGAAAAGAACGGATTCAACGAACTGCTCGGAAAGGAAAATATCTGTCCGAACATCAATGCGGCTCTTGAAAAAGCCAAAAGCCATATTTAAAATCCACTTGTCACCCTCGTCATTGTTCAGACAATCATGAAAATAATCGTAGTAGGAGGCGGAGCGGCCGGGTTCTTTTTTGCCATCAATGCAAAGGAAATGTGTCCGGACGCCGAAATAGCCATATATGAAAAAGTAAGCAAGGTGCTTTCCAAAGTGAAAATATCCGGAGGAGGAAGATGTAATGTGACCAATTCCTTTGAAGATGTCAAAGACTTAAAATCCGTGTATCCTCGCGGAGAGAGAGTCCTGAAAAGACTTTTCAACACTTTCGACAGTGAAGACGCATACCGTTGGTTCGAGAAACACGGTGTGAAACTGACCATTCAGGATGACCATTGCGTGTTTCCGCAGTCGCAAGACTCCGAAAGCATCATCCGCTGTTTCCTGTCGCAAGCGAAACAACTCGGCATTCATGTCTTCACCGGATACAAGGTGACAGAAATGAGAAAAGAGGAAAGCGGGAAATTCATTCTCCGAATAGAGAAGCGAAGAAACACGCTGAAAAAAGAGGGTTCGGCAATGACTGTGGAGACGCTGGAGGATACAGCAGACTCCGTAGTCGTCACGACCGGAGGAAGTCCACGATACGAAGGACTGCGGTGGCTGGAGTCACTCGGACACAAAATATCCGCTCCCGTACCGTCGTTGTTCACTTTCAACATCTGCTCAGAAGAATTGAGAGAACTCATGGGAACAGTGTCGGAGAATGCCGTGGTCTCCATCCCGGCCACAAAATTCAAAAGCCATGGCGCGCTGCTCATCACCCACTGGGGAATGAGCGGACCTGCCATACTGAAACTTTCTTCATACGCGGCGCGTCATCTTGCAGACCACAATTACTATACTCCGCTACTGGTCAACTGGATTGGAGTGTCCGACATGGACACTGTGACCGAATACATCCGCAATATGGTGGCAGAGAATGCCCATAAGCAGCTTTCGAGCACGCGACCTTATAATATATCGTCGCGCCTGTGGAACTACATCGTGTGCAAATCTGAGTTGCCGACAGACAAACGCTGGGGAGAACTCGGCAAGAAGGGCATCAACCGTATTGTCAACAACCTCATGAACGATTCCTACCGGATTGAAGGGAAGAGTGCGTTCAGAGACGAATTTGTCACATGCGGAGGAATAAGCACTGAATCGGTCCACATCAATACACTCGAAAGCAAACCTTGCCCGGGACTTTATTTCGCGGGCGAAATACTCGACATCGACGCCGTCACGGGAGGCTTCAACTTCCAAGCGGCATGGACTACCGCCTTCGTGGTGGCAAAACAACTGACAACGAAATAAGCGGACAAGATGTTTCCGCACCACACACCTCTCCCGGCTTATCCTCACCGTAAGCCGGGAGATTTTTTATGCAGACGGTCTCGCCACTGCGCATCCCAAACCACGGAAGTTCCGAGAAGAGACCGGCCCTTTCAGTACCGAAGGAATCCTCTTGCCACTGTCTTTCCTGCCGCAGCACCGGCAAATCCATTTTCTTCCACGCTCTCCCTTCTATCTGCTCCAAAGCTTTTATATATATTATATCCTTTCTTTTAAATTTAAAAAACTCTATGATAATAATAATAGAGTGTTGATTACGTAGAAAAGAAAAAGACGATTTATTTGTATTTTAAGTTATTGTTTTGAGACCATCTGGTTACTGACATATTGTAAATATATATCCACAGCGGAAAACATTGATATTCAGTGTGCCGGTAATATCTATAAACAAGATGTTGATAATGCTCGATGTTTATATTTTCTATGAATTTGACATGTTGTTAACCTGTGTTTTCGGTGTAGAAATAATGTCGGAATTTTTCAATAACTTTTCTTGGTATTTTGATAGCAGGTGGAGTTTATACGTTTTATCGGTAAAAGCAAGAAGAAGTTGTTGAAATCTGTTGACATATTATTGACATAGTTTTCATAATGATTCAGGGTGTTTTCAACGCAGTTTGTCAACATCTGCTAAAGAAGTAAGGGTTTTTATTCTTTTTGTAGTGAAAAGAGAGGATTTGAAAGTTTGTACATAATTTTCAACAGGAAGTTGTCAGATTATTTTTATGTTTTGTGGGTGTGTTCATAGAATCAATAATGTTTTGTGCGGATGATTTGTAGGTGTCTTCGATAGACTCCTCATGTGTAACTTGTATATATTAGCAGATGTATTCGACAGACTCCTCCGTCGCTACGCGCCACCTCCCCTAACTTAGGGGAGGAGCCAAGTTACTTTGCTCGCTGTTAGTGCTATACATCCGCCTCATAGTCTTTTCAAACTATGGTATATAGGCTCCTCCCCTAAGTTAGGGGAGGTG
>JAJPZU010000176.1 GCA_021204165.1 Prevotellaceae bacterium | reverse complement strand
CCTCCCCTAAGTTAGGGGAGGTGGCGCGGTAGCGACGGAGGAGTCTGTGAATACATCCGCTAAATATACATAAGGAATCTGCCGAAAACAACCCGCTAAAGCGACTTGTCAAACCAAGAAAATACAGAGAAGCTTGTTTTTCAAGATTGGGCATCAAAGATATTCAATGATGCCCAATCTCATGATTTATCTTATTTATAAATTGCCATGACATCCTGCACAATCTGCACATCTGTCAAATGGTTTGAGGCTATCAGTTCTGAGGCTACATAGCGGTCGGCAAACTCCTTGCGCAGACCAAAATTAAGAACTTTCATGTCAGAACCGCCGTAATACCGAGATACCTTTTCTCCGAATCCGCCATCAAGAACTCCATCCTCCAAAGTTATCACAACCGAATGCTGTTCTTTCAGATCCTCCAGCATATCTGTATCAAGCCCCGTAAGATAACGAGGGTTTATCAGAGTGGCATCAATACCATGTTCCGCATGGAGCTTGTCGCAAACAGATTCTCCAAGAGCATAAAAGTTACCGACAGCTATCACTGCCACCTTTTCTCCCGCACGCGACATCTTGAATCTGTTCAGAACACTGTAATCCGAATCGAAAGTTTCGTCACTACGACTTTCCACCTGAAGCCCGGGCACTCGGACTGCCACCGGATGTTCCTTTTGGTTTATAGCCCATGACATCATGGCAAAATACTCTTCCTTGCATGTCGGAGCCAGATAAACCATATTAGGAATATTGCTTATCAACGGAATATCAAAGAATCCTAAGTGAGTGACATCATTCATGCCATAGACAGAAGCACAGAACACCGGTATAACAGCCGCATTGCGATTGATGCACAAATCCTGAGAAAGCTGGTCGTAGGTGCGCTGAACAAACGTACTATACACTCCCCAAACCGGCTTTCCGCCTCTTGCAGCGATACCGGAAGCAAGAGCCACAGCATGTTCTTCCGCTATACCGACATCCACAAACTGCTTGCCGGCCATTTCGCGCCGTTCCTTGGTAAATCCCATCACCATAGGAGTACCGGCGGTAATGACCACCAATCCCGGATTGTCCTTCATCCGTTCAAGCAGGAAGTTTGCAGTCAAATCTCCATAATCCTCGGCAGAACTTTGGAACTTCGGCTCACCGGTCTTCTCATCAAACGGCATACCGTAGTGCCACTGCTCTTTATCCGTTTCCGCAGGTTTGAACCCCTTTCCCTTTTGTGTAACTATATGCACAACCACAGGTTTAACCGCATCTTTCACCTTGCGGAAAGCTTCGGCCAATGCTTTCACAGAGTTGCCTTCGCCCACATAAATATAGTCAAGCCCCATTGCACGGAAAAGATTGCACTCCGCCTGTCCTTTCGTTTCGCGCAGCAATCTCAGATTCTTGTACAATCCGCCATGATTCTCCGCTATGGACATATCGTTGTCGTTCACGACAATAATCATATTACTTCCAAGTTCACCGACATTGCTGAGTCCTTCAAGGGCTTCACCGCCACTAAGCGAACCGTCGCCGATTACCGCTATAATATTTTCTTTCCCGCCAAGCAAATCGCGTCCTTTAGCCAGTCCACATGCAAGGCTTATGGAAGTGGATGTATGACCTATCGTAAAGAAATCATGTTCACTTTCTTTTGGATTGCTATAGCCTGAAACCATATCATAACGTTCCGGATCCAAAAATCCGTCAACACGTCCGGTCAGCATCTTATGCACATAACTCTGATGCGAGACATCATATACAATTTTATCTTCCGGCGAATTGAAAACATAATGCAGAGCAATGGTCGCCTCCACCATACCAAGATTCGGACCGATATGTCCACCCTTACGACTCAGTTTCTTCAGCAGCACCTGACGTGCTTCCGATGCAAGAATGTCAAGTTCACTCCATGAAAGAGCTTTCACATCTTGCGGAGATTGAATTTTTTCTATATACATATTCAAAACGATAATTTATAAAACTCAACAAATACACATTATATATATGCACACAGCATCATATCTGACGCTTTTTCTTTTACGACAAAGTTAGAGGTTTATCATCTTTCACACAATACCTGCAACACAGAAAAATATACCACTATTACATATACACATCCAACGTGACACGACAGAACTCCCCAAACACACGATGCAAACCAAAAGCAGATTCAAAAAAATGAAGTTTTCAGGATATTCCCAAAAACTTCATTCTATCATATTTGTTGCGCAGCAAGACGGTAAGTTCCGTACTCAGCTCCGTTGCACACTCAGCAAAGAATCAAAAAGAATATGAAAGTCCCAGCGTGAGATATTCCTTAAACTGGAAGAATCCGAGATTGTCATCATAATAAGCCTTTGAACGGCTGTCATCAAATCTCCACAGCGTATATAACTCCGACTTTATATACTTGCTGAAAGCAAAGGAGAATACATTCTCCAGTTCCGATTCCGCATATTCATACGAAGTGAAATAGTAGAAACGGCATCTCCACGAGAAATTATTCAATATCTTGACAGAAGAGTTGACTTCCACCTTAGAACCGAAATTCTGTCGGAAACCGCTTGGTCCAATCTGGAACACGGAATGTATATTGTCGTCGTCCGTACCGATATATCTGAACTTGTATGAGAGAGGCAACAAGGCAACAGACAAACTGTTTCCATTCTTCAAAGAAGGCTTGAAGTCCATACCGACAGAAAGATAGACATCAAGAGGAGCAAGGAATTTTGAATACATTCTTCTGTCATTAGACCTGTATCCCGGCATAAACTGCGTGTTTGCCTCCAGAGATACAGTATAGAACCATGACTTTGCCGCCTTGACACCCAACTTTGAATACAGATTCAATTTATCGTTGTTGGTCAGGAACGTATGGCAGCTGTCACTCGTCGTCGTGACAAAGCCCAAACGCATTTCAAGCTTATTGCCCCATTGTATATAACGCTGGTCATTATAGTTTGCGTGAAGAATAAGTGAGGCAAGCATCGTTCCGTTGTTATTTCCTCCCTTATACCAGTTCTCAGAGAAATAGTTCTGCGTAAACTGCAATGAGAAATTACCGTCTGTCTTCCAGAAATTCGGACGAGTGACCTTGATGTTGACATCCACATCCTCTATCACATCCGTCACATCTTCCAGACCTTTCACATCGTCAAGCACCGTTTCAAGGTCTTTGCTGTCCTTTCCTAACTTTCCGGACTTCTGCTCAATGATATTTTCGTTCATATACATAGCGTCATAACGGCCAATCCTCGCCGGACTGTTCACATACATGCCGATAAGCGAAGCATCCACTTCCTTGCAAATTCTGTCGCGATACGACATGCCGGAAGACGAATGCAGCACTTCTCTATGAGACGGAAGTTGCCAATCCATCTTCATGGCCTCGCGTACAGAACCGCTGTAATATGTAGCAGGTCCGACAAGACGATAGAAATACGGATTCAAATCTTTCTTTTCAAACTCCTTGCTGCCGGCAATCTTTCTTCTCAAAGACAGAAGGGAGTCAGAATATGCACTGATGATTTTTTCGTTATAGTCTGATGATTCCTGAGCGCAAACTGTGCCAAAAACATTTGACGCTATTATGGTTCCAAGTATAATCTTTTTTATCATAATCTCACAAGTTTCTGCAAATTTACATTTAATATCATCAAAATAAAAGAAAAAAAGAATTTAAATGCGGTTATTGTGTCCAACTAAGATTAAGAACCCTAATATCAACCATAGCTATTCTCCATTCTCCTCGTTATCGGAAAGTGTTGCTTCAATATCTTCAATAGTAGGTAACTGACTTTGTATATTCTCCGGAATAAGTTGCGACAGTTGATATTCCGAAATACCGATAGGTTGATTTGTGGATTCAAGCGCATATTGCGCCATCACATTACTCTTTGTTTTGCAAATGAGCAATCCGATAGTGGGATTATCTGTTAGTTTCTTCTTAATATGATTTACAGCACTTACATATACACCCAATTGTCCTAAGTGTTCCCCTTTGAATTTTGTCACTTTCAGCTCTACTACCACATAGCAACACAACTCTAAATGATAAAATAACAAATCGGGATATACAGTCTCATCCCCAACAACTAAAGGTATTTGACGACCAACGAAAGCAAAGCCAGTCCCTAATTCAAGTAAGAAGCGAGTAATATTTTGTGTAAGAGCACCTTCCAATTCACGTTCACGAAAATCGCCATCAAGTGTAAGAAAATCAAAACTGTATGGGTCTTTTAAAGTTTGTACAGCCAAATCGCTTTGAGGCTCCGCCAATAACCGACTAAAATTATTCACAGCTTTACCCTGCCGCTCATAAAGGTTTGTACCAAGGAAGTTAAGCAGAACTGCTCGACTCCAACCATGTTCAACAGTCTTTTTAAGATAAAACACAGCCCTCTCAACATCCTTACATTGGGTTATAATATAAAGATGATGTCCCCAAGGAACAGAAAAGAAAACGTCCTCACTTATTTGGGCAACAGATTGTTGCCCAAATACAATATGCTCATTATAAAACTGATACCACAGCCTGATATACTTTAAGTTTCTATGAGAAATCTTTTTTTCAGATAGAATTGTGCAAATAATTTACGAATTGGGCAATCTCAACAGGTCTCAAACCATCGAGAAACTGACCAAACAGCAAATAAGAAGGGCACATTAGAAGTATTCACAAGAAGCTCATACACCTGATGAACTACATCCCCATACCAAACAACAAAGAACAGTCCGGAAAGCAGGTTAATACACCAATGCCTTCAGGACTGCTCCCTCATTGTGCCGCCAGCACAAAAATCACTCAAAGTAAGACCTGAACTTTGAGAATATCTTGCTCCTCACACTTTCCGCAGGAATGAAGTTCTCGCTTCTGTCCATCTTCTTCATCGTCTCCTTTTCATCCTTGCTCAGTGTTTCCGGTATGTAAACACTTATGTTTATCACCTCATCGCCTTTCTGTCCACGGCTGTAGCCCTGCACCTCAGGCACACCTTTGCCCTTCAGGCGCAGAACCGTACCGGGCTGCGTACCCGGTTCGATGTTAATCTTCGCCTTGCCATCTACCGTAGGAACCTCAACCGTACATCCAAGCGTAGCCATCGGAACGGAAAGCAACAGATTATAGACCAAATCATTTCCATTCCTCAGCAATTCTTCATGAGACTTCTCCTTTATGATAATCTGAAGGTCACCGTTGACACCGTTATGACGTCCTGCCCCACCCTTTCCTTCGAGAGTGAGAACCATGCCTTCCGACAATCCGGCTGGGAAATTCACTTCCACTATGCTCTCTCCCTGCTTTATACCTTCGCCATGACACTCATGACACTTGTTCTTGATGACAGTACCTTCGCCATGACACTCCGGACAAGCACTCTGACTCTGCATCATGCCGAAGATGCTTTGCTGGGTGCGCACCACATATCCGGTTCCATGACAAGTCGGACAAGTATCCACCTTTCCATCTTCAGAGCCGCTTCCGTGGCAATGACTACATGCCACGTCATTCTTCAGCTTGAACTTCTTCGTCGTTCCGTTGACAATTTCATTCAAATCAAGCTCCACACGAAGCCGCTGATCCTTGCCCTTGAACTTCGGTTTGCGATAGCCCTGTCCCTGACCGCCAAAGCCGCGTCCGAAACCGCCACCAAAACCACCGCCGAAAATGTCACCGAACATAGAGAATATGTCGTCCATATTCATGCCCTGTCCGCCGCCGAAGCCACCCATACCGTTCACACCTTCCGGTCCGAACTGGTCATACCGCTGACGTTTCTCCGGGTCGCGGAGCACATCGTAAGCTTCCGCCGCCTCTTTAAACTTGTCTTCCGCCTCCTTGTCACCCGGGTTTCTGTCCGGATGATACTTGATTGCCATTTTCTTATAGGCTCTCTTTATCTCGTCATCACTTGCAGTTTTCGCCACTCCAAGCACTTCGTAATAATCTCTCTTTGCCATATTCTATTTTTAATAAAGGGACATGCAGAATTGCAGAAATGTGGATGCAGCTTTCGATTCCACACAGCACAATACACCGGATTCTGTCCCGAGCTGTCGTAATGTCCTTGTTCATTCTATGAAATTTTTTCAACACCGAGGCAAGAATATATAGAAACAGGAGAAAAGCAATATACATAAAAAAATAACGAATCAATATATAATGCTTCTATTCAAAAGACCATATATTCCATTGCGCCCCGTGTTGAAAAAACTCATGAATTTAATTGTTCCCTAACCAATCTTTGAGACCTTAAAAACACTACTACTATTTATTATTGTGCCACCGCCACTTTGGCATGACGTATAACTTTCTCGTTCAGAGTATAACCGTTCATCACACAATCAAGGACTTTGCCCTTCATTTCATCCGGCTGTCCCGGAACCATTGCTATGGCTTCATGAAAATCCGTGTTGAAATCCTGCCCTACAGCCTCTATCTTCTCCAAGCCTTCGTGCTTCAACAGCTTCATGAATTTCTCTATAATAAGAATCACTCCTTCCTTCACAGCATTCACATCTTCCGCCTTGTCCATAGTCTGCTCCGCACGCTCCATGTCGTCAAGAACCGGCAATATGGCAGTCACCACTTTCTCGCCACCATTCTTTATGAGTTCAGCCTTTTCGCGCATCACACGCTTGCGATAATTGTCAAACTCAGCAACCAAGCGAATATATTTGTCATTCAGCTCTGCAATCTTGGCATTAGCCTTTTCCAGCTCTGTTGCCTCAGAAGCTTCTCCCTCGCCATCCTGTTCTGACACATCTGCAGAATTGTCAGTTTTTTCTGCCGTATCGACAGAGTCAGCAGATTTGTCTGATTCTATAGTCTCTTTATGATTCAAAATCTCTTCTTCCTTATCTTTTATATCCATAATCAGTTTATTTCTTATTATTTGTCATTTGTCTCATATATAGCAAAAAACATGCCACAGCTTCCGATTTCTGCCATTATGACAAAATAACAACACCCATCTTTTTATGTTCACAAGAAGTTCTCTTAAATGTGTTGCTACAAGCGATGTATAAGGCCCCATAAAAAAATTTTTGACATCGTTTTTTCGAGGGTGTTTTCATTTTGACAAAATGATAACATATTCCAGTATTTAAATTTCTGGATGATTGCTTTTACGTCCAAACACTATCTTTTTGATTTTGTCAAATGTTAAAATCCTAAGCCCTCTGGCACGCGTCAA
>JAJPZU010000187.1 GCA_021204165.1 Prevotellaceae bacterium | reverse complement strand
ATGTTTATTAGAGACAGTAAATAAAATCAGCAAATAGTAACATAATAAGCTTAAACACCTTTCATTTTGTCAGAAAATAATTTTGTTAAAATTTATATATAAAAAATTTTGTTATGGGCTTATAGGTGGCTGCATATAATGTGGCTCACTATTTGTTCCCGCCGGTCTTTTTGCCCAATACGGCGGTGGAACAATCGGTACAGCTTATAATAAGTTTTTAAAGTTGTATTAAGTATCGGAATTTGGTCGGCTGTTCCTTGTGCAGAACTGTTGACGCTTGCATTGATTGTGGCGGAACATTGGATGTCAAAGAAGAAATGAAAAATCAGTCTTTTTTTTGTATTTTGATTGCATGAAAGCGAAGAAACGATTGATTTTTGTCAATAAAATAAATAAAAATGATATTTTTTATGGACAAACACTTGACAGGTATGATAAAATGCCTACCTTTGCAACGTGTTTTTCATAGTATTAGATTTAAGGTTAACAAAGGTTGAGGTAAGGCGTTACCCCTTTTTTTATGCCTTTTTGTGAACACGGACTTATGAACGAAAGAATATTATGAAAAAAACAGGAGGCAAAGTACTTGATAAAGATGAAACACGTTTTGCTATGGATAGAATCAATTTACAAATGAAATATGCGGTGCTTTTATTTTTGTTTCCGGTAAATATGCAGCTGTCTGTGATGGCGCAGCAGAAAACGGACTCTCTGATTCTGCATTTCTGGGATTCGCTTTATGTAAGTGAGCCGGTGATACAGGACAAAGAGGCGGAACTGATTCCTTTTGTGATAGACGAAATGCCGGCATTCATGGAACTGTTGTCCGGATGTTCCTCGGCTTCTCTTGTGGCGGACGTCTATTCTTCTGTCATGGCAAAGGCGGAAGATGCGGGTGCTGAGTCGTTGTGGTATTGTATGAGGGACATGGCGGAAGATTATTTTCATGGCTCCAACTCGGTTTTTCGGAACGACGAGATTTATATCCCCTTATTGGAGAGACTGATGGCGAGCCGTTACATGAGCGAAAGCGACAGTATAAGATATGGTTTTCAGTTGAAGATGATGAAAAAGAACCGTATCGGTGATTCTGCCGCAGATATTGACTTGCGGATATATCGGATGGGACATTCGGAACATTTGGAAGAGCTGGGAGTGGAAACCGGGCAGAAGATGAAGTTGAGCGAAGTGTGCGGAGATTCCGCTTTTGTGCTTTTTTATGACCCGGCCTGTGAGCATTGTCTGCATCAGATTGAGGAGTTCAGAAATGATGAGCATATCATCAGCTTGCGTAAAGAGGATGCCCTCCGTATGATTCTCATCAATGTAGAGCCAAAGAACAAGCATAAGGGCGGTGGCAGGAAATGTTTGGAGCAGATACCGGAAGGCTGGATATTTGCAAAGGACTATAAACGCGAGGTGGTTAAAAACCAAGCTTATTATCTGCCTTTTATACCTCAGCTTTATGTTTTGGGAAAGGGGATGAAGGTGGTAGGACGACAGTGACCGTCCGAAAAAGATTTCTTTCGGACAGTTACGGACGAAACTTATAATTGCAGGGCTGTACTCGACCTATTTCTAAATCGAATACAGCCCTGCAGTTTGTCAAGTATGTTTCCTGCCAAAGCGAGAAGAGGAAACAACGCAGATTGCTTGCGCTATTGACAAAGCCGGAATACAAGTGCCGACATTCTTCAAGTCAGCATCATGTATTCCGGCTTTCCTATTTATTTAGTCAGATGTCGGTCAATCAGAACTTAATAATCTTATCAGTGATAACCTTGCCGTTGTCAAGTACGCGCTTGCGGATATTGACACCGTTCTGAGGAGTTGCAATCTGTACACCGCCAAGGGTGAAGTACTGAGTCTTGACCACTGTGGCAACACCGTTCTCCACTTCGTAAATGCCTGTGGCAGTTTCTTCGTTGAGTTCTGTGTCGTCAAGCACGAAGATGTAGTTCGGAGTGGCAGTCACGTTAATCTTGTCGTATGGACTTCTCCATGTGAAGCCGTTGTTCCAGTACATACCGTCGCTACGACGTACACAGAATACTTCGTCATCCTTTTCCTTGGTGTAGAATGTGAACACGTGTGTTCCGTCATTCTCACCCGCCATTACATAGCCGTCAAGAGTTACGTAGCCGTTCCATGTCTTCAACTCTGTACCCTCTTCAGTGGCAGTGAAGTCAAATGTCCAGTTGTATTCTGCAACACCGTTATCAACTTTTACTATATCTGCGAGAGTGAAGAATCCTGCATAATAGTGAGGGTCGGCAAGGTTTTTCTGTGTGAAGTGCTTTTCTGTACCGTCAAGACGCAAACCGTGTTTGCCGGCAATAACCTTCTCGTAAGGGAGACGTGATACATCAAATGCGTCTGCTGCTTTCGTAAGTTCATTTGCAAGCTTATCCACAACCACCTGTGTGTTCTCAGGGTCTGTGATGTTCTCAATCACATTGACAGCTCTTGCGCGTACTTCCATGAGTGCATCGTAAGCTTCCTGTGAATACTGGCCTCCGTCGTTGCCGACATTGCCTTCGTGAACAGCGATGATGCTGTCTGCATAAGCGATTGCAGCGTTGAGTACTGTCGGGTCGCCTGCTTTGTACGGATTATAGAAGTCCCAACCAGATGCTTCTGCAATGTCAACAGTAAACACAGAATCTGCATTTGCGCATGAGCATACTGTCAGCTTGGTAATCTGAGTACCGGCACTTGAGTTGCGGTTTGATGTGTAACAGTCAAGCTCGAATGTAAGTTTGTCGCCTTCGCGCATGTTGACAAAGAAGTTCATGTCGATAGGAGCCTTTCCGCTCTGTCCGTCTTTTTCAACGCTACCGAACTCTTTGGCAAAAATAAATTCGCTTTTCGGACAAGTTTCTTCATTTGCTTTCATGAAACGGTTGCGGATATAAAGCGGGTTCTCAACCTTGATGTTAGGGTTTGGACGATAGCAAGAGAAGTCAACCTTATAGACACCGTCTTTAGGGGCGGTGAACATGATTGCCGGGCTTATATTCGTTTCCGGATGCAGATTTCCGTTGTCGGAGATATAAAGCCATTCTCCGCCTTTGTGCCATGCTGCAATCTCTTGGTTGCCGAACTTGCTTCCTGTATCATGGTTTGCGAATGGTTCGTAAGCACCTGTTGACACAGTGTAAGCTTGGAAGCCCCACGGAGTATTTCCGTTGTTCGCCATGACTGCCGGATCGTAAACCACAACGTTGTCGATGGTGTTGAAACGGAAGAGGCTGTAGTTGCCTTCTGCATTGAAATCAGTTGTTACCTTGGAGTTGAGCAACTGCTGCCATGCTTCTTCCAGTTTGTTCTGATAAAGCTGACAAGTCATGCTGTGTATCTGTCCTGCATCGTTTGCTCTTCCAATTTCTTCGCACACATCGTCGAACAACTTCTTTGCAACAGAACTGTACTGTCCGCATTCGTCGCCAAGGGTGAAGTCCCATGCAAGTTCGATATACTGATCCATCTGTTCCAGAAGAGCGTCGATGTCGGCACCGAAATAAGGATCAGCAAAGTTTTCAGCGGCTTTTGCCTCTTCTTCCGACACCTTTGCAATGTCGAGCTGGCGCCAGAAAGTACGGCTCCAGTAGTCGCGTGCCCAGTTCGATTCGCGTCCCATAGCGTCTGTGTTCACCTCAAATGAGATGACATCACCAGCTTTTCCTTGAAATGCCATGCCGAATGAAGTGGGCTGCTGAGCGATAAACTTCTGTACGGCACCGTTGCTGATATGTCCGGGATTGTTTGCCGGATTATAACCATCCACGATTGCGCCCGGCTGACCGTAGCTGAAAGTCATGCCCATTGTGAGCTTTGAATCCACATAATTCGGATTTTCGCTTGACTTGTAGCGGTAACGAGGGATGATGTCGAGAGTGTTAATCCAAGAGTCTCCGTCTTCACGGATGACTGTTGCGTCAACTTTGTAGAATCCATCCTCAGGGACAACGAAAGAAACCACTGAGGTGTATTCGTCATTTCCCATCACCTCGTAGCCGAAGCCTTCGCGAGGGTCTTGTGCCACATAGATGAATTTCTCCTTGCTGTTCGTGCGCGGAGCTTCGAATGTGTAGTCACACCATGCCCAGCGGATGTTGCTTGCCCATGTGTTCTCGCCGTTAGGAGTCACACCATCTATTTCCGTGATACGTTCACCTCCCACTCGTTCCGGCTGATAGATGTCGAGATAGTTGCAAGTGCTCTCGTCTGTATATATAGCCAGTTTGCTGTATATACCGGTCTGGTAGCTGTATTTTTCAAACATCCAGCGTTCTCCGCCGCCGCTTTGAAAAGTCTCGGATGTCATGTCCGTAAGCTTCCAGCTCTGTGCAGATGCTGTAAGTGAACAGCACAGTGCACCCATTAAAAAGATAGAATGCTTCATAATAAAACAGTTTTTAATTAGATAAAACAATTTATGTCGTTTTAATCATAAATACGAACCTGCATATCGAAACACTTAATAGTTGCTTGATTTTTATTTAAAATATTTGTTAAAAACGGTCTTTCTGCGGATGACAGAACTGCACATCCTGTATTTTACGGATGTAATCCGGGGCTGTGAGCATGATTTGTGGGGTGTGGAATCGCAGTTTATTGGATATGAAACTGGCGGCAGGCATATTCGTCTTTGGCAAGCTGTGTCTGCAATTGTTCGATGCTTTCAAATTTCTGTTCTTTGCGGATGAAAGCAATGAAGTCGATGTGCAGACGCTCGAAATAGATGTCGCCGGAAAAATCAAGCAGATGAACCTCTATGGTGCGGTCACTGCCGTTTGCAAAAGTAGGGCGGCATCCGATGTTCATCATACCGAGGTACGACCGATGGAGGCACGTTTCTTCTTCCGGGCGGTTTCCGTCCGGTTTCACAGTGGCGCGTACTACATACACTCCGTTTCCGGGGACAATTTTCTCGCTTGAAGGTATCTGTATATTGGCGGTAGGGTATCCAATCTTTCGTCCTACATGAAAGCCCCCGACAACAGTTCCTTCTATAAAAAAATTATATCCGAGAAGCTTGTTTGCCTCCTCTATCTTTCCGTCTTGCAGAAGTTTGCGAATCTGCGACGAACTGATAGCGGGCAGATTCGGGTTTGTCAGCTTTTCCGCTTTTATAACTTCAATGCCTGCTTCGCGTCCATATCTTACATAATCTTCAAAGCCTTCATTGCGGTTGTGTCCGAAATGATGGTCATGACCGATGACAAGGACTTTGGCATGGAGCTGGTTGCGCAGCACATTGAAAATGAAATCTCTTGCTGTCATGAGTGCCAGTTCGGGAGTGAAGTCAAGCACCGCGGTCATGTCCGCTTCCGTAGCCGCCAAAAGAGTTTCTTTCTCTTCTTCTGTGGTTATCAGTTGGGGGCGGAAGCCGGGTTTTACGACAGTAAGCGGATGGTTGGAGAAAGTGACAAGAACGGATGCCAGTTTCCTGCGGCGCGCTTCGTCTGCCACTTTGCCTATCAGGAAGCGGTGTCCGCAGTGTACTCCGTCAAAAAAGCCGATAGTCGCCACGCAACAAGCCTTGAGTTCTGTATTTCTACCTATTGTCTTCATCCGGATTACTTTTACATGAATTACTTTTACATGATAAAACAAGAATACGGATGCAAAGTTACGGATTTTATCCGAAAAAAAGATAACATACGAATATTGCGGCGGCAATTCCCGCGAAATCGGCAATCAGTCCGCAAGTGACGGCATGACGGGTATGCTTTATGCCTACACTGCCGAAATAGACTGCAAGTATGTAGAAGGTGGTGTCTGTGGAGCCTTGGAACAAACTGCTGAGGCGGCCGGCAAAACTGTCCGCGCCGTAGGTGCGCATCGTGTCAACCATCAGTCCGCGCGCACCGCTGCCGCTCAGAGGTTTCATGATGGCTGTGGGCAGGGCGGCCACGAAATCGGTGTCGCCGCCGCAGAACGCCACCACAGACTTGATGCCGCCGGTCAGCAAATCCATGCCGCCGGAGGCGCGGAATATGCCTATTGCCACGAGTATGGCGACGAGATAAGGAATGATGCGCACAGCAGTGGTGAAACCGTCTTTGGCACCTTCCACAAATGTCTCATACACATTAATTTTCTTCACCACCCCGGCTATGATGAACATCAGGATGATGCCGAACAGTATGATGTTGGCGGAGAGGGTGCTCACCGTGTCCATTGTCTCCTTGTCCATGCGGCTGAATGCCCATACAATCGAAGAAATCACCGTACACAGGCCGGCGAGCGTCAGCAGCAGCACCGGTTGCAGAAGATTAATTTTCTGATAGATGCTTACAGCGATGATGCCGGCAAGAGTAGAGAAGAATGTGGCTATGAGCAGCGGTATGAAGACATCTGTCGGCTGTGCCGCCCCCATCTGTGCGCGATAGACCATGATGCTTACCGGAATCAGCGTGAGTCCTGAAGTGTTGAGCACAAGGAACATAATCATCGAATTGGATGCCGTGTCTTTGCGGGGATTCAAAGATTGAAGCCCCTCCATCGCCTTCAGTCCGAGCGGTGTGGCGGCATTGTCGAGGTTCAGCATGTTTGCGGCGATGTTCATGAATATGGAGCCTGTCACCGGATGCCCTTTGGGTATGTCGGGAAAGAGACGTGTGAATACGGGGGCAAGCAGACGCGATATCACATTGACGATGCCGTCCTTCTCGCCTATATTCATGATTCCCATCCATAGCGAGAGCACTCCCGTCAGTCCGAGGCTGATTTCAAATGCCGTCTTGGAACTCTCGAAAGTGGAGTTTATCATTTCCGGAAAAACGTCCGTGTTGCCATAGACACATGCTTGGAACACGGCGCAGACGGCTGCAAGGCAGAAGAAGCCAATCCAAATGTAATTTAATACCATATATATAATAGAGTTTAAGATGCGGACAGGGCGGCTTGTGGGTAAAGCTTTGTTTGTGGATTTCTTTTCTACAGACTGCAATATAATGTTCCTTTGTGGTTGTGTTCGGCAGACTCCTCCGTCGCAAGCTCCCCAATTGCTCCTATTCCGCAATTGTCCCTAACTTAGGGGAGGTGTCTATATAGCACAGCTTGTAAAGACTATGAGGCGGATGTATAGCACTGACACCCAACATGATAAATCTTGTGGGTGTAATATGATAAATCTTGCGGGTGTATTCACAGACTCCTCCGTCGCTATCGCGACACCTCCCCTAACTTAGGGGAGGAGCCTAT
>JAJPZU010000055.1 GCA_021204165.1 Prevotellaceae bacterium | reverse complement strand
TTTTTGTGTGGCATATTTACAGACTCCCCGTTACTACTGCACAGCGTCAGGGGAATTTGCGGGATAGGAGCAAATGAGGGGCTTACGATGGAGGTATCTGTGAAAACATCCTCCAAAAATGAACGAAGTGAAAAACAATTCGTTTATTTGACGAGAACATGAAGAAACTTTGTTCTCACTCTGTCTGCCAGCTGACAGACAGGGCAATTGAGCTTGTCGGCTATGGTTTTATACACATCTTCGGTGCTGATTTGTTTGTCATCCGTCTCAACCCACAGCTTGTTGCACGAATAGGCCTCATGAAGCGCATCTTCGTTGAATCTTTCACCAAAAGAGAGTTCTATGCCGCTCTTCATCAGTTGTATGGCCAGTTCCTTTTTTCCGCGGAAGCCGTGTACAATCCACAATTGTCGGGGAGCCGTTTCTTTCTTTATCCTGAGCAACTCGTCAAATGCCTTTACACAATGTATGAGTAGCGGTTTTGCCAGACGTTCTGAAAGCGATATGTGTCGGCGGAACACCTCTTTTTGGAGTTCCATGCCGCACTCCCCGTGAACTCTGTCAAGCCCGCACTCTCCTATCATCAACACAGCGGGGTGTTTTGCCATGCTTTCCACTGCCGAGAAATGTTCCTTCCAGTCCGGAGTCACTTTCCACGGGTGTATCCCTACGGAAAAATACCTGTCGGGGATTTGCTTGTCCGTGTCCCCCCCACCCTGTCATGTCTTTGTTCACGACTGATATGGTATGACTGTCGGCCGTTCCGTCATGTGTGTGTATGTTTATTAATTTGTCTGTCGCCATAAGAATAAAAAAGCACAGAAAATACGGATGGGAAGTTTTCCCTGTATTCTCTGTGCTCACATGTATATAATAACAAAAAAGGGGAATCTTATACTTTTACCACCAAGTCCATCCCTTTACGGATAGCTTCCTCGTTCATTGGGATAAGCTTGTGGTGACGCTCAGGCAGTGCCTTGTGAAGACCTAACACCACATCTTCTACCGTGACGATGGGGCGCACCTTGAGGAAACCTCCTAATACAAGCATGTTGAATACCTTGCTGTTGGACATCTTTGCCGCAGCTTCCATTGCGTCAATCCGATATACGTTCACGTCGGTACGCGACGGACGTTTGTATATGCCGTAGCTGTCGTGCAGGATGGTTCCTCCGGGTTTCACCAACGGTTCGAATTTCTCCAGTGAAGGCTGATTCAGTACGATTGCTGTGTCGTACTGGCTAAGAATCGGAGAAGATATGGGGTTGTCGCTGACTATCACCGTGACATTCGCCGTTCCTCCCCTCTGTTCCGGACCGTAGGCAGGCATCCAGCTCACCTGCTTGTCTTCCATAATTCCTGCGTATGCGAGAATCTTTCCCATCGAAAGCACTCCCTGTCCGCCAAAACCTGATATGATTATTTCTTCTGTCATTTTCTTTACTCCTTATTTATGTTCTTCAGATCTCCCAACGGATAATAAGGGAACATGTTCTCTTCCATCCACTGGTTTGCTTTCTCCGGTGACATCTTCCAGCCGGACGAGCAGGTGGATACAATCTCTACAAGACTCGAACCACGCCTGTTCACCGAGTTCTCGAATGCCTGACGAATGGCTTTCTTCGCCTTGCGTATGTTGGCTACGCTGTTCACTGCCTGACGGGTCACATAGCATGTGCCTTCGAGGGTGGAAGCTATGTCCGTCACGTGCAGAGGAAAACCGTGGAGGTCGGACTGGCGGCCGTAAGGGCAGGTGGCGGTCTTCATTCCCATGAGGGTGGTAGGTGCCATTTGTCCTCCCGTCATGCCGTAGATGGCGTTGTTGATGAATATCACGGCGATGTTCTCACCTCTGTTAAGTGCATGTATGGTTTCTCCTGTACCAATGCAGGCAAGGTCTCCGTCGCCCTGATAAGTAAACACCAGATGGTCGGGCCATAGACGTTTCACTGCGCTTGCACATGCCGGAGCGCGTCCGTGAGAGGCCTCAATCCAGTCTATATCCACATAACGATAGGCAAAAACCGCACATCCTACCGGACAGATACCTACTGTCTTTTCCTCTACTCCCATTTCCTCAATCACTTCGGCTATCAGTTTATGCACCACTCCGTGGCTGCATCCCGGGCAATAGTGCATTGGAGTATCGTTCATCAGAGAAGGTTTTCCGTAAAACCTGTTCTCCGGTTGTATTATATCTTCTGTTGTCATCATTTTACCAAACAAATCTATTACCGAAATATTTCATGTTCTCTACCTCATTTGCTGTCATGAAGGACTCTGACAGCAGCTTGTTCATGGCTTCACAAGCTCTTTGAATGCCTCATATACTTCCTGCGGCGAAGGTACTACACCTCCGGAGCGTCCGAAGAAAGAGACCGGTGCTTTGCTTTCTACGGCAGCGCGCACATCCTGTACCATCTGTCCTTCGCTCAGCTCTACTGTCAGTATCGCCTTGCAGTGCGATGCAAGTTCCTTTATCTTTTCCGTCGGGAAAGGCCACAGGGTGATAGGGCGAAGCATACCTGCCTTGACTCCTTCGCTGCGGAGACGATCTACTGCGTTCATGCTGATACGTGCCGAACATCCGTAAGCAACGATGATATATTCTGCATCGTCAGCCTTATAGCTTTCGTAGCGTACTTCCGTCTCACAGATGCGGTTGTATTTGTCTGTCATCGCCCTGTTTCTCTTCTGCATCTCCGCTGCGTCCAGTTCAAGCGAACTCATGAAATTGTATTTGCGCCCTTTCAGTCCGAGTCCGTTAGTTGCCCACGGACACTGTTCACGGATTTCTGCGTCGGAACGGCGCGGCTGGAAAGGAGGCATCACCACCTTCTCCATCATCTGACCTATCACACCGTCAGAGAGGATTATCAACGGCATACGCCACTTGAACATCAGCTCTTTTGCCAGTCCCATGAAGTCTGCCATTTCCTGCACACTGTCCGGAGCCAGCACAATGCAGTGGTAGTCGCCGTTGCCGCCTCCATAGACAGCCTGAAAGTAGTCTGCCTGTCCGGGCTGTATGGTGCCGAGTCCCGGACCTCCTCGTCCGACACTGACCACAAGCCCGGGGATTTCACATGCCGCCATGTAGGATATGCCTTCCTGCATCAGTGCCACACCCGGACTTGAAGAGGAAGTCATTGCACACTTGCCGGTGGTGCCTGCTGCATACACCATGTTGATGGAAGCAATCTCGCTTTCAGCCTGTAGAACCACCATTCCTGTCGTTTCCCACGGCTTGTCGAGTGAGAGCGTCTCCAGAATTTCACTTTGCGGAGTGATGGGATAACCGAAAAATCCGTCATACCCGTATCTGTAAGCCGCCTTTGCTATAGCTTCGTTACCCTTCAATAATACAATGTCCTTTTTCATGTCCATCTGTCATTCCTCCTTTTTTCTGTACACTGTTATACAACCGTCAGGGCACACCATAGCACACGATGCGCATCCTATACATTTCTCTACAGTGTGTTGCCGGGCATAATTATACCCTTTCCTGTTCACTGTTTCTGTTAGTTCAATAAGGTTTAACGGACAAGCTACCGCACACAAATTGCATCCTTTGCAACGCTCTGTATCTACTACGATAGCACCTCTCATCTTTCCCATATCAATCTTTTTCTTTTTTTTTAAGGGGGTGCGCAATATGCGTTCTCCGATTATTGATTATACATTATACATTTCTTTATTGTAGAATTGCAGAATATCCCGTACCATGTTCCTCATTGACACGGCGGGACTGTCCGGATTGAGACGAATCGCCTCCGTATAATTGTCGAGGCATTGTTTCCAGTCCTGCAACTTCCAGTAGGCATTGCCGCGCTCATAGAAGAGATTGTCATCCGTCGGATGAGCGGCAATGTCGGCATCCAGTCTTCTGATAGCCGATTCTATGTCGCTTTCTTGCATCAGATTACTCTTTATATTATTATCACTTCTTCTTATTATTATCGTTTTGAATCTTTATACCCTTTTATCTTTATCTCTTTGAGTCGTTTTCGCGAATCTCCACACGGCATATCTTGCCGCTGATGGTTTTAGGAAATTCATCCACAAACTCAATTATTCGCGGATATTTATAAGGTGCAGTCACCTTTTTCACATGGTCTTGCAATTCTTTCACGAGTGCATCCGAAGCCTTGTCTTTCCATTCCTTGCCGAGAATGACCGTGGCTTTCACCACCTGTCCTCTTATTTCGTCCGGAACACCGGTGATGGCACATTCAACTACCGCAGGGTGCGTCATGAGTGCGCTTTCCACTTCAAAAGGGCCGATTCTGTATCCTGAGCTTTTTATCACATCGTCTGCACGACCGACAAACCAATAATATCCGTCCTCATCGTAGTAGGCAAGGTCGCCTGTGTAATAGACTCCGTCGTGCCATACCTGCTGCGTCAGTTTAGGATTCCTGTAATACTCACAGAACAGTCCTATCTGCTTGCGGCGGTCTGTGCGTATCACAATCTGTCCTTGTTCGCCGACTCCTGCACTTCTTCCGTCTGCGGTCAGCAAATCAATGTCATATTGAGGATTGGGGATACCCATAGACCCCGGTTTCGGCTCCGTCCAAGGGAATGTGCCGAGGGTGAGCGTCGTTTCCGTCTGTCCGAAGCCTTCCATCAGACGTATGCCCGTAGTCTCATAGAACTTCTCAAATACCGCGGAGTTGAGTGCTTCACCGGCCGTCGTGCAATATTGTAATGATGAAAGGTTGAACTTGCTCAGATCCTCGCGAATCATGAACCTGTATATTGTGGGCGGAGCACAGAACGAAGTAACCTTATACTCCTCTATCTTGTGCAATATATCCGCCGGAGTGAATTTCTCGTGGTCATAGACAAAGATGGCAGCACCTACAATCCATTGTCCGTACAGCTTTCCCCATACGGCTTTTCCCCATCCGGTGTCCGCCACAGTGAGGTGCAGGCTGTCCGGAGTAAGGTTATGCCAGAAAGCGGCGGTGGATAAATGTCCCAAGGCGTAAGTGTAGTCGTGAATGACCATCTTGGGCTCTCCGCTTGTTCCGCTTGTGAAATACATGATGGAATAGTCGGTTGACTTGTTCACATACTTCGGCTTCTCGAATTTCGGAGCATTCTCCACACCTTCCATGAAGTCCTCCCACCCTTCCGGTATCATAGGCCCGATGCTTATGCGGTATTCCAGAGACGGACAATCAGGGTAGGCTCCATCGACATGCTTGACGATTTCCGCGTCGCCGGCACAGACTATAGCCTTTATGTCGGCACATTTGCATCTATATACAATATCATTCGCCGTCAACAGATAAGTGGCGGGAATGGCAATGGCACCAATCTTATGCAAAGCAATAATCGTAAGCCAGAACTGGTATCTGCGCTTCAATATCAACATCACCATGTCATTTTTCCCTATGCCAAGCGTGGTAAGATATGATGCAACCTTGTCTGTCTCTCGCTTCAAGTCGGAAAATGAAAAACGTTTTTCTTCACCCTTGTCATTTGTCCATAGAAGAGCCAATTTGTTTGGAGCAATTTTTGCCCACTCATCCATCACATCGTAAGCGAAATTGAAATTTTCCGGAACAATATATTCCAGATTCTTTTCATAATCGTCCATCGAAGTGAACGTAGTTTGCTTCAAAAACCTTTCGATCATTGCTTTTTATAACGTTGTTACTATTGGTTACTATAATAAATGTCTAAAGACACATAAAAGTTCACTGTGCCATTAAAAATTGCACACTTTGTATATATTGCTTTTTTTCGTTGTTCAAAAGTAACAAGTTTTCATAGCTATGACAAATAAAAAAGTGGTAATTATTAGCGTTTTACACATACTTATTGTGAGTGTGCACGAAAAGGCAAAAAAATTGCACACCGTTTTTTTTGATGTGCAAATCAAAAAATGTTAAACAAGAATGCTGCATGATTTGTGCATTATACTATATGTGTACAGAATACGTTTCTTCATAAATCTTTAACAATTAGAAAATATTTATGAAACACTATTGTGCAATCTTTGCTCCGCATAAAAACAGTTAAGATGAACAAGATTAAAATGGCTGCCTCTCTCACGGTGGCACTACTTACTACTTCGGTTGCATGGTCACAGAACATGTCCGACGGATTCTTCAAGTCGGAGTACATGCCGGAGATTCACGGAACGATACGAGCAAAGTTTGAGCACGAACCCCAGATAGACAAAGGTCGGTTTGAGATACGCAATGCCCGGCTCAGTGTAGAAGGAAAGATAATTCCTTCTGTCAGGTACAAGGCGGAAATAGATCTCTCCGATGAGGGAGCCATAAAGATGCTTGACGCTTACGTAAGGTTTCAGCCGAAAGAGGTATGGAAACTGACGGCCGGGCAGATGCGTGTTCCGTTTACCATAGACACCCACCGCTCGCCGCATCTGCAATTCTTCGCCAACCGTTCTTTTATAGCCAAACAGGTGGGCAATGTACGTGATGTCGGTGCCGCTTTCTCATGGACTCTTGGCGGACAGACTCCCGTCACACTCGAAGGAGGTGTCTTCAACGGTTCCGGACTGACAAATCAAAAAGATTACTGGACAAACAACTACAACTTTTCATTCAAAGCCCAGACTCTGATTGCCCGCCGGACAAACATCACCATCAGCTGCCAGAAGGCAAATGTCGGACAAACAAATGTCATGATGTATGATGTGGGTGCATACTGGGACGATTCGCGTTGGCACATAGAGGTGGAGTTTCTTCGTAAATTCTATGCACACGATTCGTTCACTCCGGTAAATGCGGTTGATGCTTTCGTGGCATATCGTCTGCCTGTCAGAAAAGGACTCACCTCCATATCTTTTCTCGGACGATATGATTATATGTCAGACCACTGTAAAGGCGGAACGGACGAACTGGGACATCTGAAAACGGATGATCCGGAGCGGCATCGTCTGACAGCCGGAATTACTCTCGGGCTTGGAAAGAAGTCGCTACAGTCTGATTTGCGACTTAACTACGAACAATATTTTTATGCCAAGAATGTGGTTCCGGCCATTTCTGAGCAGAACAAGGTTGTCGCTGAGTTTGTGGTGCATTTTTGATTTTAAGTGGGAGCATGTAAAATGCAACTTTTTCAGAGGAAGAGGGCATCTGTTCCTTATGTATATTTAGCAGGTGTGTTCTCGACAGACTCCTCATGTATATTTAGCGGGTGTATTCACAGACTCCTCCGTCGCTACCGCGCCACCTCCCCTAACTTAGGGGAGGAGCCAAG
>JAJPZU010000160.1 GCA_021204165.1 Prevotellaceae bacterium | reverse complement strand
CTTGGCTCCTCCCCTAAGTTAGGGGAGGTGGCGCGTTAGCGACGGAGGAGTCTGTCGAATACGTCTGCCAATACATACAAGTCACCCATGAGGAGTTTCTCGAAGACACACCCACCAAATACACATGCTGATTCTCCCGCGAACACCCACCAAGCCAAACATAATCCATACACCTTATTATATATATGAATCTCCTCTCCTCCTTCGTATTCACAAAAAAAATAAAATACTTACTATATGGCAACGAAAAAAATGCTATTTTTGCATTCTGATAGGGAAAGTATAATAAATTATAGAATATAGTTACAATGAGAAAATTATTTGTGTTTTCGCTTTTCGTGGCAGCAACCCTTGCGGGACATGCAGATCCGATTGATGTTTCTGAGGCAAGAAAGGTGGCTGTTCAAGTATTGGCAAACGGCATGGGGAAGGCAGTGAATATTGCCCCGGCAGATATGGGAAACGAGGTGAAGAGCCGTATGGCTGTCAGTCCCATAGAGGCCCCCGCTTTCTATTCTTTTAATGCAGAGGATGGCAAGGGGTTTGTCATTGTTGCAGGTGATGATGACTTTCCTTCGGTGGTGGGCTATTCCGACAGTGGAACTCTGTCTTCTGCTATGGTGATGCCTCCGGCACTGCTCGATTATCTGGAGACTTACAGCCGTTATGTGGCGGATGTCAGGAGCGGACTGGCGGACAAACCGGAGTCGGAGCTGATGCGTACCGCCTCTTCGTCTTATCCTGTGGTTTCGCCATTGTGCAACAGTACATGGGGACAGGACGAACCTTTCAATGCCTACTGTCCTATGGACAATGGCGAGAGGACACCGGTGGGGTGTATCGCTACGGCGATGGCTCAGATTATGTATAAATGGAAGTTCCCGGCACGTGCCCGGGGTACTGTACTGTATAACGTGGAAGGCATTGGAGTAATCAAGGAAGACCTGAACAGTGATGCCCACATATATGACTGGTCTGTCATGGAGCCGACAGAGGCGGACAACAGGACACCTTCTGCCAAGAAAGCGGTGGCGCAGTTGAGCTATGACTGCGGCATTGCGGCCAAGATGCAATATGAGGCCGGCGGTAGCGGGGCATACGAAGAAGATGCGATGATTGCCTTCCGTGAGAATTTCTGCTATAATGCGGAGACCATGCGCCTGATTTACCGTGAGTGCTTTGCCAATCAGTCGGCATGGAATGATGTGCTGTGTGACGAACTTGTTGCCGGCCGACCGGTGCTTTTCTGTGCTGCTTCCTCGACTGAAGGAGGTAGTGACGCGGCAGGACATGCCTTTGTGATTGATGGCTGCGATGCAAAAGGACTGGTGCATGTGAACTGGGGCTGGAGCGGTTTTGGTGACGGATATTATGATGTGGTTCGTCTTGCTCCGACAGGTACTGGATATACTTTCAGCGAAAGTCAGACGATGGTAATCGGCATTGCTCCCGGCACGGGCGATGAAGCTGTGCCGCAGACCCGGCTTATAATGGAGAAGGAACCTAAGTGTCTTAGTACTTCCAAGAAACTGGGCTTGAGATTTACTGTCAATATACGGGATATATACAGCTGTACTCTTTATACCCGTACATGGACTGTGGGAATCGGACTTTTCGACAAGGAGGGCAGACTGCTTGAACCGGTAAGTCTTGTGGAGGACGAGAAATATACATTCTCGCTGCAAGCGTGGTATGGTTATGAGACACTCGGTGTATATTGCTCTATTCCGAATTCTTATCCGGATGGCGACTATGTGATGCGTGTCATCACTCGCCAGGAAGGGTATGGCGAATGGGTGCTCCCTTATGTGGTTGGCGGAGACAGTCACAATGAGATTCCTGTACACATTGTGTCGGGAGTGGCACGGTTTAATGAGGTGTCAACCTCTGTGGAAGGATTGCCGATGGACGAGAGCGAGGTGGTTTCTCGCCGTTACTTTGACCTCAGCGGACGCAGTGTCGTTTCTCCTGTCAAGGGACAGACGGTGGTTGAGGTTGTGACATTGAGCAGTGGAGAACAGGTTCGAGTGAAACGTATCTTTTGATTGCGAAGAGGATGGGTTCGGATGAAGATAGGAATATAAAGGAGAAGATACGGCATATCATAGTGGAGAAACGTCGTTATCGAGAAATGGGTTATTCGGCAGCCGGCATGGCGGCAGAGCTTGGTGTTACTCCGGCGCGGCTTTCCGGTATCCTCCGGGACAATTTCGGAGAGAATTATTCTTCGCTGATAAACCGTTACAGGGTGAAGGAGGCGAAGAAATATCTGCTCGACAGGAACAAGGTTTCCTATACGGTGGATGACATCGCGTATTCTGTCGGATTCTCGAACAGGCAGTCTTTCTTCTCGGCCTTCAAACGCTTTGTGGGTACAACACCGGATAAATGGCGAAAGGAGGAAGGGGATAAATGTCTTTGACAGACTTCCTTTTATTTGAAGCGTTGCTTTTAATGGTTGTTTGTCTTTAATGTTTTTTCCATAGACTCCTCTGTCGGGATTGCGATGGAGGAGTCTATGGATACACCTGCTTGGCACACGCGGAGAACTTTCTTGAAAATACAAAACTCTTGAATGGATTTTAACAACATATTATGAGAAAACTGATAAATAGAATCATGATGATTACGGCGTTTATGACTACATCTGCCGCGGCTTCGGCGAAGACAGATGATTTTCAGTACGCAAACGAGAGGTTTGCTGATTTACAGATGTTGCGCTACAAGGTGGAAGGCTTTGAGAACCTTTCGCTGCGTCAGAAGACACTGATATATTATCTGTCGGAGGCAGCCTTGTGGGGCAGGGATATATTGTTTGACCAGAACGGCAAATATAATCTTCGCGTGCGCCGCACATTGGAGGCTGTGTATAAGGACTATGCGGGCAACCGCGAGAGCGAGGACTTCAAGGCGATGGAAGTATATCTCAAACGGGTGTGGTTCTCCAACGGCATACATCATCATTACGGTTGCGAGAAGTTTGTGCCCGGATTCTCCGAGAATTTCTTCCGTGCGGCAGTGAAGAGTGTGGATGCTTCTCGTCTGCCTCTTGCGGACGGACAGACGGCGGAAGGACTGTTGGACGAACTGTGTCCGGTGATATTCCGTCCGGATGTGCTGGCAAAGCGTGTTAATCTGGCGGGAGGCGCAGACCTTGTAAAGACTTCCGCAAGCAATTACTATGAGAACGTGAGTCAGGAGGAGGCGGAGGAGTATTATGCAAGCATGAAGAATCTTGACGACCCGCATCCGGTGATGTATGGTATGAACAGTCGGCTGGTGAAGACTCCGGACGGACGGATTATAGAAAAGAAGTGGACTTCCGGCGGACTCTACGGAGAGGCGATAAAGAAGATTGTGGGTTTCTTGAACTTGGCGCGTCCTTATGCTGAGGACGAGAAGCAGAAGGAGGTTATCGACAAACTTGTGGAATATTATACGACTGGAGATTTGAAGACATTCGATGAGTATTCCATTCTCTGGGTGCAGAATACGGAACCTTTGGTTGATTTTGTCAACGGATTCATTGAATGCTATGGAGACCCTCTCGGACTGAAATGCTCATGGGCGTCGATTGTCAACTTCAAGAATCTGGAGGCGACAAAGCGCACGGAGATTCTCAGCAGCAATGCACAGTGGTTTGAAGACCATTCGCCCGTGGCTGATGAGTTCAAGAAAGAGGAGGTGAAGGGCATCACTGCCAAGGTGATAAATGCCGCCATTCTTGGCGGAGACCTCTATCCTTCTACTGCCATAGGAATTAATCTTTCTAATTCCGACTGGGTTAGGAAAGAGCATGGTTCCAAGTCTGTGACGATAGGCAATCTGACGGAAGCGTATAACCGCTCGGCGGTGGGCAACGGTTTCCGTGAGGAATTTGTGTGGAGCAAGAAGGAAGTGGAACTGATGAATAAATATGAAGATGTGACCGACGACCTGCATACAGACTTGCATGAGTGTCTTGGACACGGTTCGGGCAAACTTCTTCCGGGGGTTGACCCTGACAGCCTGAAGGCATACGGTTCTACGATAGAAGAGGCGCGTGCCGATTTGTTTGCTTTGTACTATCTTGCCGACAAAAAAATGGCGGAACTCGGACTGGTTCCTGATGCGGAGGCTTATAAGGCGCAATATTACAGCTATATGATGAACGGTTTGCTGACACAACTTGTCCGCATCACTCCGGGCAATGACATTGAAGAGGCGCACATGCGCAACAGAGCCGTGATTGCACGTTGGGTGTATGAACAGGGCAAGAAAGACAAGGTGGTTGAGCTGGCTAAACGCGAAGGCAAGACCTTTGTCAAGGTGAACGATTATAAGAAACTGCGTGAGTTGTTCGGCGCACTTCTTTCTGAGGTGCAGCGGATAAAGAGCACGGGAGATTTCTCGGCAGCCCGGGATTTGGTGGAGAACTACGGAGTGAAGATTGACGGTGAGCTGCACAAGGAGATTCTGGAACGCTATCGCCGTCTGGATATTGCTCCTTACAAAGGTTTTATCAATCCTGTCTATACAGTGGTGAAGGACGGCAACGGTGCGATTGTGGATGTGAAAGTGGATTACACGGAAGGTTATGCAGAGCAGATGCTTCGATACAGCCGTGACTATTCTGTGCTGCCTTCTGTAAACGAATAGCAGATATGAAGGAGACGACAAAACAGCATATTCTGGAGATAAAGAAAGAACTTCGCGCCAATATGAACGGGGTGGCTTCTGCTGCCATGCGCCAAGCGGGTGTGGATTACAGGGTGAACTTCGGTATAGAAGTGCCGCGTATCCATGCCATCGCGGCGGAGTTTGAACCTGAGCATGAACTGGCGCAGGAACTATGGAAGGAGGAGGTGCGTGAGCTGAAGATAATGGCTACCATACTTCAGCCTCTGGACACGTTCTTTCCCGAACTTGCCGATGTGTGGGTGGAAGGTGTGCGCAATGTGGAGCTGGCACAGCTTGCAGCCCTGAATCTTTTCGGACGTTTGGCTTATGCTTCCGACTTGGTTTTCAGATGGATTGCCTCGGAAGAGGAGATGATTCAGATTTGCGGATATTATACTTTGTGTCATGTATTGCGACGTGGCGAACTCAATGAGCGTTCTGTCGATGAGTTTCTGGACCAAGCAAATGCGGCTTTGGCTTCGCCTAATGCCCATTTGCGAACAGCGGCGCGGAGGGCTATGAATATTTTTGAGCAGACCGGGGCGGTTGCCGAAAGCTGACGGGGAGTGGCTCTGTCGCAGTTGCAAAACGGATTCGGTATCAGAACGGTAAATCACTGGCAGACTTTAATTTTACTCATAAAGTTGCGAAATGTGTGGCATAAATTTGTGACAGATATGGAAAAATGATAAATTTGTGGCATTATTCTTCGTATTACAATGGAACAAGATGGCAAAAAAAATGAAGTGAAGGAGTTGCTCACACAATATCTGATAGAGAAAAAATGCAGGAGAACTCCTGAACGCTATGCCATCCTTGACGCTATATATAATAGGAAGGGGCATTTCACGGCGGATGCTTTGTATGAATTGTTGAAGGACGATTTTCGTGTGAGCCGGGCTACAGTGTATAATACGTTGAGCTTGCTTGTGGATGCCGGGTTGGCTCTCTGTCATCAGTTTGACGGAGTGATGGAGTATGAGAAGTGCTATGGTGTTCCGGAACATTTCCACCAGATTTGTATGAAGTGTGGAAGTGTGACGGAGTTTTATAACGATGAGATTAAGCGCACCGTGGCAAAGTCGAAGTTTCGACGCTTCAGAATGACGCATTGCTCTGTCTATGTATATGGTGTGTGCTCCAAGTGTCAGGCAAGGGCAAGCAGGGAGAAGAGAAAACGTGATAGTGTAAATTAATAAAGTAAATAATTAATGATATGAAAGTAGATGTACTTTTGGGTCTTCAGTGGGGAGACGAAGGTAAAGGTAAGGTCGTGGATGTTCTTACCCCTCGTTATGATGTGGTCGCACGTTTCCAAGGAGGGCCTAATGCCGGACATACTCTCGAGTTTGAAGGGCAGAAATATGTGCTTCGTTCTATTCCGTCTGGTATTTTCCAAGGAGATAAGGTGAACATCATCGGCAACGGAGTGGTGCTTGCTCCCGATTTGTTCATGGATGAGGCAAAGGAACTGGAAAAGTCAGGACATGCACTTGTAAACCGTCTTCATATTTCCAAGAAGGCGCATCTGATTATGCCTACGCACCGTCTTCTCGATGCTGCATACGAAGCTGCAAAGGGGAAGAACAAGGTGGGGACTACCGGTAAGGGTATAGGCCCTACTTATACGGACAAGATTAGCCGTAATGGTTTGCGTGTAGGTGATATTCTTGAGAATTTTGAGGAGAAATATGCTGCTCATAAAGCGCGTCATGAGAAGATTCTTGCTTCGCTCAATTATACGGATTATGATATAACGGAAGTGGAGAAGAAATGGATGGAGGGCATTGAGTATCTGAAACAGTTTGAGCTTGTTGTCAGTGAGCATGAAGTAAACAGATTGCTCCGTGACGGTAAGTCTGTGCTTTGCGAAGGTGCACAAGGCACTATGCTGGACGTGGATTTCGGTTCTTATCCGTTTGTGACATCTTCTAATACGGTGTGTGCTGGAGCTTGTACTGGTTTGGGCATCGGTCCGAATAAGATTGGCGATGTATATGGTATAATGAAGGCTTATTGTACTCGTATCGGTGCTGGTCCGTTCCCGACGGAACTTTTCGATGAGACGGGAGACAAGATTCGCGCTATCGGTCATGAGTATGGAGCTGTTACTGGACGTGAGCGCCGTTGCGGATGGATTGACCTTGTGGCTCTGAAATATGCTATCATGGTGAACGGTGTTACTAAGCTCATTATGATGAAGAGCGATGTGCTTGATGGCTTTGAAAGTGTGAAGGCATGTGTGGCATATAAGTTGAGCGACGGTACTCAGATTGATTATTTCCCATACGACATTACAGAAGGTATTGAACCTGTTTATGTGGAAATGCCGGGATGGAATCAGGATTTGTCAAAGATTTCTTCTGAATCGGAGTTCCCGCAGGCATTCAAGAACTATATTGATTTCTTGGAGAAGGAGCTGGAAACACCTATCGTAATCATATCCGTAGGTCCGGACCGCGAACAGACGATTGAAAGATAAAGGCCCCTTCTTATTATATATAATAGTATATGGAGTCTCCGGCAAACGCTGTCGTTTGCCGGAGGCTTTTTCTTTTTTAGCCTCATGCCGCCCTCTCTATGGGGCGCATTGCGCCCATTG
>JAJPZU010000151.1 GCA_021204165.1 Prevotellaceae bacterium | reverse complement strand
ACACTGCGCTGAAAATTCATGAACAGTGAGCCGAAATACAACAAACGTTAAGAAGCCACACGAAAATGCAACACTATTTTACAATTGGAAAGGCTCTCAGAAAACGCGCGTAGAATCCCCGATTTCCGATAAAAGTTCGGTACGCTTCATTTTGACGCGTGCCAGAGGGCTTGGAATTTTAACATTTGACAAAATCAAAAAGACAGTATTTTAATAAAAATCTCATCAAATCAGCACTTACACCCCGCAATCCACTATCATTTTATCACATTTACAAAACTGTTCTAAAAGTCATATCAATTTTTTGTTATAGAGGCTAAAATCACCCACTATTCACACGGCGAAACCAAAGTCCTCCACACTATGTTCAATTCACATTTATATCTAATCAGAACAACATCTTCCGCCTATCAACCGTTATATAATTGTTAGGGAATGTGACTACAATCCAAAAAAAGAAAAATACATTCTTTTCATGATATGTTTTCTCCTCACCCCTCCTCTTTTTTATAATGAAACCCTAAAACCAGAATATAATTATGAACAAGAAAGCAATTGTAGATTATCAGGCATTACGTTACAGGATAGGCGAATACGCAAAAAAGGTCGGACGCATGGGTACACGTCCACTGCTACTTCTGTTTTACGTGATGACGGATCCGGACACTCCACGTTCCGACAAGCTGTTCATCCTGTCAGCCATCTCCTATCTGATTTTACCGGTAGATGTCGTTTCTTCCCGCCGTCTGCCATTGATTGGATGGATAGACGAGGTTATATCTTTGACCGTGGCATATAAGAAAGTATGCAAACACATCACTCCCGAAATGGAAAGAAAGGCGGATGAGCTTCTCGACAAATGGTTTCCGGAACGTCTTGAAGTGGTGAAGTTGTAAGAAAAGGGCACACAGACAAACAGCAGACTTCCAAGTCGTACATTCAGAAACGGCAGCAGCTGTGTCCGCAAAACCATGCGTCTCATGACCTTACGCGCTTACATTTTTGTTTCTTTAATAAAAAAGACTTATTTTTGCAACTGAAAAAATAAACAACAATTAAAGAAAGAGATTCAGACCATGACAGAAAGAAAGGTGAGAGTGCGTTTCGCACCAAGTCCTACAGGTCCGCTGCATATAGGAGGTGTACGCACGGCACTATATAACTATCTGTTTGCCAAGCAGAACGGCGGTGATTTGATATTCCGTATCGAGGATACCGACTCCAATCGCTTTGTTCCGGGAGCAGAAGACTATATCATAGAGTCATTCAAATGGCTCGGAATAAAATTCGACGAGGGTGTCTCATTCGGCGGCAACTACGGTCCTTACCGCCAGAGTGAGCGCAGGGATATATATAAGAAGTATGTGAAGCAGCTGCTCGACGCAGGAAAAGCATACATGGCTTTTGACACTCCTGAAGAACTTGATGCCAAAAGAAATGAGATTGAGAATTTCCAGTATGACGCGAAGACACGAAGCATGATGCGCAATTCGCTCACCCTGCCGAAGGAAGAAGTTGAGCGTATGCTGGCTGACGGCTGCCAATACGTAGTCAGATTCAAAATCGAACCGGGACGTGATGTGCATGTTGACGACCTCATACGAGGCGATGTCAGTATCAACTCTTCGATTCTCGACGACAAGGTGCTGTATAAAAGTGCCGATGAACTTCCGACCTATCATCTCGCCAACATTGTGGATGACCACCTGATGGAGGTGACTCATGTCATACGCGGCGAAGAATGGTTGCCGTCGGCTCCGCTCCACGTATTGCTCTACGAGGCCTTCGGATGGGCAGACACCATGCCGCGTTTCGCGCATCTTCCGCTTCTGCTCAAGCCTGTGGGCAACGGCAAATTATCGAAGCGCGATGGCGACAAGCTCGGTTTCCCTGTCTTTCCTCTCGAATGGCACGACCCTAAGACCGGCGAAGTGTCGTCGGGCTATCGCGAAAAGGGTTATCTGCCGGAAGCCGTGGTCAACTTCCTCGCCCTGCTGGGCTGGAATCCGGGAAACGATCAGGAAGTAATGTCTATGGACGAACTTATCAACCTGTTCGACCTGTCCAAGTGTTCAAAAAGCGGCGCACGTTTCGACTATGTGAAAGGAATATGGTTCAACCATCAATATCTTCTTCAGAAAGACAACTCGGAGTGGGTTCCTGAATTTGACAAAGTGCTTCGCCAGAACGGCATCGAGGCGACAGCGGAACAGGAAGCTGCCGTTGTCGGCATGATGAAGCAGAAGGTGGTGGAATATGTAGATAACGACGGAAACAAGAAGAAAAGGAATGTAAGTTTCGTAAGCGACCTCTGGCCGTTGTGCAGTTTCTTCTTCACAGCTCCGGAAGCGTATGACAAAGAGGACAAGTTTGTGCGCAAGAACTGGAAAGAGACAGCTGCCGCCGACATGGAAGAGCTTGCAGGCATACTCAGTTCGCTTGATGACTTCTCAGTGGAGAGCCAGCGCAATGCCATAGACTCATGGGCGGAAGCTACAGGCAAGAAGCCTTGGAACGCATGGCGCGTGTGCCTCGTGGGAACAGGTCAGGGTCCGGACATGTATGAACTGTCTGCATTCCTCGGCAAAGAAGAAACTATAAAGAGAATAAAATCTGCTATCGAACAACTGAATTAAATAAAGAAATCCCTAAAAGAGCCAAGAGTTAAGTTGGAAAGAACTTAATTCTTGACTCTAAATAAGGTATAAATCTTCATTAATATCATGTTGTCATTTCTGAAAAAATGAATATTCTCTATAGTTTTGCCTTGTATATATATGCGCTCTGTGCACTCATTGCCGCAATATTCAACAAGAAAATACGTACTTTAATCAAGGGGCAGGTACGTTCATTCGGCATACTCCGCAAAAACATAAAGAGCACAGACCGCATCGTGTGGTTCCATGCAGCGTCCCTCGGAGAGTTTGAACAGGGCAGACCGCTGATGGAACGTCTGCGAAAGACACATCCCGAATACAAAATCCTACTTACATTTTTCTCTCCTTCCGGATATGAAGTGAGAAAGAACTATGATGGGGCGGATGTGATATGCTACATGCCATTCGACACACCGGGAAATGTGGCAAGCTTCTTGAGGCTCGCCCATCCGGAGATAGCCGTATTCATCAAGTATGAATTTTGGCACAACTATCTTTACTCCATGCACAGACGCGGAGTAAAGCTTTACAGCGTATCAAGCATTTTCCGTCCGCAGCAGCACTTCTTCAAATGGTACGGTTCCCCGGATGTTCTACGCAACTTCACTCATCTGTTCGTGCAGAACGAGACTTCCAAAGAGCTGTTGCAGCAGCACGGCATAAAGAATGTCACCATAGTGGGAGACACGCGCTTCGACAGAGTGCTCGACATACGCAACCAAGCCGCTCCGCTGCCGCTCGTAGAAACTTTCAAGAACGGCAGACAGACGTTTATTGCAGGGAGCAGCTGGCAACCGGATGAGCAAATCTACATCCCTTATTTCAACGGGCACAAGGAGTGGAAACTCATCATTGCGCCTCATGTCATCAGCGAACACCACCTGACGGAAATCTGCTCGCTGCTCGAAGGACGCAAAGTGGTGAGATACACGGAAATGGAACACTACCAAGGAGACATTTCCACACGCGATTCGTTATTGAGAGAAGCGGAAGTGCTGATAGTGGATTGCTTCGGAAAACTGTCGAGTATCTACCGTTACGGTGAAATAGCACTTGTAGGCGGAGGGTTCGGTGTAGGCATACACAATGTGCCGGAAGCCGCCGTATATGGCATACCGGGTGTGTTCGGACCTAACAACAAGAAGTTCCGGGAGGCGCAGCACCTGCTGAAGTGCGGCGGCTCATTTGAATATACGGACAGCAGTTCTTTTGCCGCCCTGATGGACGGATTCATCGCCGACCCGCAATCGCTAAAGGATGCCGGCAAGAAAGCCGGAGAATACATCAGCCACAATGCGGGTGCGGCCGACAAATGTTTCCAAGCCATTTTCGACTAAAGAAAAAGCAGAGCACACAAAAACGGATTCTCGTCTTATATCTTTTTGACGAGAATCCGTTTTTGTGTGCTCTGCTTTCTTATTATATATACTTGCAGAAAGACCACAAGCCTGTATAATTGCGCAGAAAGGCTTCAGACAAGACTTTTATTCCGGCGACAAAATGCCTCAACTCTGCTCTCCGTCCGCTTCCTTATACCAGTCTGCATACATCAGATAGTGCGCGGCAATCCCTTGGTTCAGTTCTTTTGCCTGCTCCGGACCAACTTTCTTGATGAATTTGGCAGGCACACCACCCCACAGCTCCCCGTCACCGATTTGGGTGCCTTTCAGCACAAGCGCACCCGCAGCGACAATGGCTCCTTCGCCCACCACAGCATCATCAAGTATTGTAGCCCCCATGCCTATTAAAGCACAGTTCTTGACAGTGCAGCCGTGCAAGGTCACATTGTGTCCGATAGTCACATCATCGCCAATCTCTATCGCAGCTTTTTTGTAGAGCATATGCAGACAGGAACCGTCTTGAATATTCACACGATTACCAATCTTTATGTAGTTCACATCGCCGCGCACCACCGCGTTGAACCACACCGTGCAATGGTCTCCCATCGTCACATCACCTACAATCGTTGCATTCTCAGAAAAATAGCAGTCCTTGCCCCATTTCGGAGTCAGACCACATACAGTTTTTATCAAAGCCATCGTTATTTTCTTTTCTAATCAATTAACCGAAACAATCTCGTCAAATCTCTCTTGTCACTGCTTCCAGCCACTCCCTGTGTACGGCATCAAGATGCGGAGCAAGTTTTTCATACACCATCTTCTGGTAAGCATTGAACCAATCTATTTCCTCCGGCTGCATCATTTCCCTGACAATAGGGGATGTGAATATCGGGCAGAGGGTAAGATGTTCAAACTGATAGTAAGGTCCGAAAGTCAGTCCGCCGTTTCCTTCTTGTCCGAAGCGGCTGAAATCGGCCGGCACCACGAGCATGGTGTTCTCATGGCGCACTCCATGACTGCCGGCAATGTAGATACCCGGTTCGTCCGTGATGGTCATTCCGGGCAGAAGCGGAGTCGGCATGTAATTCATACGGAACTGATGAGGACCTTCGTGTACATTCATGAAAGAACCGACACCATGCCCCGTACCGTGCAGATAGTTGATGCCATACTGCCACATCGGCGCACGGGCAAGCGCATCCAGCTGAGTGCCGTATGTTCCGTGAGGGAAGACCGCACGACCAAGGTTGATAAATCCGCGAAGCACAAGAGTATAGTCACGTCGCTCTTCCGCTGTCAACTCGCCAAGCGGAACTGTACGGGTGATGTCCGTAGTGCCGTCCAGATACTGTCCGCCGGAATCTATCAGCAGCAAACCACGCGGTTCAACCGGAATATCCGTCTCCTCCGTAGGTTCATAGTGTACAATGGCTCCGTGTGCAGCGTATCCCATGATACTTTCAAAACTGACACCTCGGAACAGCGGCTGTTCGGCACGCAATTCATACAGCTTCCTTGACAAAGACAATTCAGTCTGTCCGCCTTGACGTACAGCCTCAACAACCCATTTCATCCACTTCACCATAGCAATTCCATCCTTAATCATGGCACCGTGGTAGCCGCGAATCTCCGTCTCATTCTTCATGATTTTCATCATCGTGACAGGGCATTCGGCACGGAGCACATTCGGACACGAAACATAGACAGCATAGTTTGTCTTGTCCGGCTGCATCATCACCTTTAAAGAAGAAGAAGCCTTCAAATCGTCAAACAAACATTCGTATGGTTTCATATCTACTCCCTCACGGGCAAGATAGTCGGCTACTTCGACCGGAACTTTCTCCTTATTTATATAGAGCACAGCGCAGTCCTGAGAAACCAGCAGATAGGAGACAAAGACCGGATTGTATTCTATATCGGAACCTCTGAGGTTCAGTGTCCATGCCACTTCATCAAGCATAGAGACAAGCACCGCATCCGCACCCTGCACTCGGCACACCTCACGAATGCGCCCTATCTTCTCATGGGCAGATTCTCCCGCATATTCCAGCGGCTGAACGAACACTTCATCGGAAGGAACAGAAGGTCTATCAGCCCAAACTTCCGGATAAGGGTCAAAATCAGTCCTCAACTTGACTCCATACCTGCGAAGTTCATTTTCAAGATCTTCAATCTGCACAACCGTATTCACCGTTCCATCCACAGCCACAACATCGCCCTCATGCAACACGGTTCCAAGCCATTGCGCCACACTCGGAGTTCCTTCTATCTTCTCCTTCATCAGAACAAAATCGGTGTCTGCAATCTGCTGTGAAGCCTGAAGGAAATACCTTGAGTCCGTCCACAGTGCCGCCCTGTCAACAGTCACGACTGCCGTACCTGCCGAACCGGTGAATCCGGAAATCCACACTCTCGCCTTCCACCTGTCCGGCACATATTCGCCCGAATGAGGGTCTGTACTCGGAGTGATGAAAGCACACACACCTTCCCGCTTCATTACCTGCCTTAAAGCGGCAAGTTTGATATTGGTTTTATTCATACTTAATTACGTTTTTAGTTCATTCCTTGACATGGACAAATATACGCTTTTTGTTTCATACGTTGAGCAACGCATTTAACAAAACAAGCCTTTTTCACTATGGCAAGAGCATTTCATGGCAATAAGAAAACCACTTCCGCCACTTTCAATTACTTTCAAATGTGTGTAAGCCTGTTTCATCGGAAGTTCTTTTGTACAGTCAAAGACATGCCCCACCCTCATCTTCGGAGCTGAATCGTCGCATGAGAAAATTATTGTTATACTGTGCTTGGCAATATTTTTGCCCTGTTTTTGTCGAGATAGTTTCCGAGAAAACATAGACACCGGAGAGCCTTGTTTGCTATGGAATTGAGGTCTCATAAAAAAATTTTTGACATCGTTTTTTTGAGGTATGTTCGATTTTGACAAAATGGCAGCCTTTGTGGCGGTTTTTGATTCTTTCTTGCGTGTTTTGTTCCATATTGCTTTCTTTTTGATTTTCTCAAATGTTAAAATCCTAAGCCCTCTGGCACGCGTCAAAATGAAGCGCACCGAACTTTTGTCGGAAATCGGGGATTCTACGCGCATTTTCTGAGAGCCTCATCAATTGTGAAATAGTGTTGCGATTTTGAGACTCTTGTTCACATTTGTTATATTTTGACAAAGTCTTTCTGAATTTTTAGCGCAGTGTTTTTTAATTTTCACCGCGGTGAAAATTAAAAAACACCGCGGTGTAATTTTTTTCACACCG
>JAJPZU010000119.1 GCA_021204165.1 Prevotellaceae bacterium | reverse complement strand
TTGGCTCCTCCCCTAAGTTAGGGGAGGTGGCGCGGTAGCGACGGAGGAGTCTGTTGAATACAACTGCTAAATATACACGAGGAGTCTGTCGAGAACGTCTGCTAATATATACAAGTCGCACACGAGGAGTCTGTCGAGAACACAACCACTAAATCTACATAAGGAGTATGCCGAAGACATCCCACTAAAGACACACGGAGTAGTCTGTTAAACACAACAACTAAAGACATGACACCTTCATATATCATCATACCTTCAACAAAAAGAAGAAAATCACTTGAAGTACCTGTCCAGCTTCTTCAATGTAGAATTGATACAGAATACCACCACCTTGTCTCCTTCCTTCAAAACGGTTTTTCCGGACACCAGACATCCCTTGCCGTCACGCACCATGCCTCCGATGTTCACTCCGCGCGGAAGACCAAGCTCCATGACGCTTTTCTTCGTGATTTTTGAACCTTTCTTCACCACAAATTCAGCCACATCGGCATCGGCAACGGTAAGTTTCTTCACATTATCCACTTTCGCCTTCAGAAGCATCTGATAGATATGACTTGCCGCAATCACTTTCTTATTGATTATCGTACCCACATCCAAATCCTCCGCCATGTCAAAATAGTCGAGGTTCTCCACCTGCGCAATAGTCCTGCGTATTCCTTTGCGCCGCGCCGCGACACAGGCAAGAATGTTCTCTTCGTCGTTGTCCGTCAGCGCAATGAAAGCCTCCAGATGGTCAAACCCTTCGTCGTTCAGCAGTTCCATGTCGTGCCCTTCGCCGTTGATGACAAGCGTGCGAGGCTTGACCAGTCTGCCCAGCTCCTCACAACGCTCCTGATTCGGCTCTATGATTTTGACGCTCATGCTGTCCGGCAATGCCCAGTCGGTACGCACAGACAGCTTTCCGCCGCCTACGATGACAGCATGATGCACGGCAGGATAGTCGTCCTTGCCGGACAAATGCCGTATGGTGTTGATTTCATTTCGCGTAGTCATAAAAAAGACAAGGTCGCGCGGCAGAATCTTTTCATCACCATACGGTATGACCGTTTCGCCTTCGCGCTTGATTGCCACCACATGAAATTTATGTCCGTCCATACCGATTTCCCGAAGCGTCCTTCCCACAAGCAGATTGTCCTTGCTCTTTATTTCCTTGTCGAACTTCGGATTCTCGTCGTGCATCTTGACACTCATCAGCACAAGATCCTTATTGTCGCCAAACTCCCACAGCTGCCTCACCCAACTGAATTGCGTAGAGGCGGCAATGTCCTTTGCGGCAAGCAATTCCGGATAAATGAGCGAGGCGATGCCCATGTTCTCAAAGAACGCACGGTTCTCCGGACGCATGTACTCATAATTATCTACTCGCGCCACAGTCCGTTTCGCGCCCAACTGCTTTGCCAACATGCAGCACAAGAGGTTTTCGCTCTCGTGAGGCGTGACGGCAATAAACAAGTCAGCATCTTCCATGCCGGCATCCTTCATTCCTTTCAGCGATGTGGGAGGAACGTTAAGCGTCATGATGTCGAGATTAGTGTTGAGCTTGCTCAGTTTCTCCTCGTCACGGTCAATGAGTATGACACTTATATTGTCGCTTGACAACAGACGGGCAAGATGAGTACCGACCGCACCGGCTCCGGCTATGATAACTTTCATATTATTTCACTTGAAAATATCGTAAAAGAAGACCGGGAAAGCCGTATCTGTACATATCAGGCTTCCGGTCTTCTATTCTATATATTGAATTTGAGTAATTTCTCGGCAATGCTTACAGCATCCATTCCGGCAATCTCACGCAACTGCGCCACGGTTCCGTGTTCTATGAACATGTCCGGCAGACCTACACGCTTCAGCTCCGGAGAATATCCGTGGTCCGCCATGAACTCCAGCACGGCACTTCCGAGACCGCCGCTGACCACACCGTCCTCTACCGTCATCACACAAGCAAACCTTTCGCCTACTTCGCGCAACAAGTCCGTATCTATAGGCTTCAAGAATCTCATGTCATAATGAGCGATACTGATGCTGCGCCCCTGCGCATCCGCCTGCGTCTCTGCAATCTCTATAGCCTTGGCAGCCTCAGTGCCGATAGGGCCTAAAGACAATACGGCAATGTTCCGTCCGTCCTTCAACTGACGTCCCTTTCCCACAGAAACCTCTTCAAGCGGACACCGCCAGTCAACCACAGAGCCGCGTCCGCGAGGATAACGTATGACAAAAGTTCCTTTGTCCGGCAGTTGCGCCGTGTACATCATGCGCCTCAGCTCGCATTCGTCATACGGAGACGCAATAGTAAGATTCGGTATCGGGCGCAGAAAAGCAAGGTCGAAAGCACCGTGGTGAGTGGCACCGTCCTCGCCGACAAGACCGGCACGGTCAAGACAAAGCACCAGATTAAGTTTCATTATGGCGGCATCGTGTATGATGTTGTCGTATGCACGCTGCATAAAAGAAGAATAGATGTTGCAGAACGGAAGCAGCCCGTCCTTCGCCATACCTCCGGAGAAGGTAACGGCATGACCTTCCGCAATGCCCACATCGAAGGTGTGCTTAGGCATCTCCTTCATCATGATGTTCATCGAACACCCCGTAGGCATGGCAGGAGTGACACCGACTATTGCGGGATTCTGCCGGGCAAGTTCAAGAAGAGTCTCTCCGAACACTGTCTGGAACTTGGGAGGAAGAGCCGCATCCTTCGGAGTATCGAGAATCTTCCCCGACTCAGGGTCGAACTTTCCGGGAGCGTGCCACACTGTAGCATTCTTTTCCGCCGGCTTATATCCATACCCCTTCTTCGTATGGATATGAAGAAGCTTCGGCCCCCGCATTTCCTTGATAGTCCGCAGGATACGTACAAGTTCTATCACGTTATGACCGTCCATCGGACCGAAATAGCGGATGTCCATGCCCTCGAACATGTTCTGCTGGCGAGTCAGCACAGACTTTATACTGTTGTTGAAGCGTATAATCCCCTTTCTCCGGTTCTCATTAAGTATTCCCCATTGCGAAAGTTTCTGCGCAATCTTATAGCGCATCGTATTGTAAGTATCATTCGTCGTAAGATTCAGGAGATACTGGCGCATTCCGCCCACACTACGGTCTATCGACATATTGTTGTCGTTGAGAATAATGAGCATGTCGTTGGGAGTCCCGGCAGTGTTGTTGATGCCTTCAAACGCAAGTCCGCCGCTCATGGCACCGTCACCGATTACCGCCACCACCTTCCTGTTTTCTCCATGTATCCTTGCTGCGACAGCCATGCCTAAAGCCGCAGATATAGAGTTAGAGGCATGTCCACAGCAAAAAGTATCGTATTCGCTCTCGCCCGGAAACGGGAACGGCTTTATCCCGTGCAGCTTGCGGTTGGTACAGAAACTGCCCCTGCGCCCTGTAAGAATCTTATGTCCGTATGCCTGATGCCCCACATCCCAGACTATACGGTCATACGGTGTGTCATATACATAATGTAAAGCCACTGTCAGTTCCACAGCACCAAGACTTGAAGCCAGATGTCCGGGATTGACAGACAACTCCTCTATGATGTCATGTCTCAATTCTTCGCACAAGCACGGCAGCTGCTCTATGCTCAATTTGCGCAGATCGTCAGGACTATCTATACTTCGTAAAAGATTAAAATTAGATTTCTCTCTCATTCTTCTTCGCTCTAACTTGGCAAAGATAGTGCAAACGGCAGCCATAAGCAAATTTATTTACATTTTGTTTGGTTGCGCCGGTGCATTCATTAAAACAAAAAAGGACGTCCCCTTGCCGGAGACGTCCCGTGATTTATCGTCTGTGCCATTCGGACGAGGCTGTCAGCCTGTCCGTCCGGCCGTCTGTCAGAATCAGAAGATTACCTTTGAAACCTTCACTGTGCCGTCTGACAATGTAGCCTTGAGGATGTTCACACCCTTCTGAGGAGTTGCCACACGTACACCGCCGAGAGTATAGTACTCTACTGCCACAACCTCAGCACCGGAAGGAGTTACACCGTCGATGCTTACCTGGCTGTCTGTACCGTAGTAAGTGAGCTTGAAGTTGTCAGCAACGAACCAGTTGGCACCGGTCTCCTCCGTGCGGATACCGATAGTAACTTCGCTGTCAGCCTCCTGCTTAGTGAAGTAGAGGACGAAATGCTCAGGAGCACTTCCTACAGTGTGAAGATTCTCTTTGTAAGCAGCGTTTTCACCTTCCTGCGCAAAGAGGAATACACCTTCAACCGGTGTGTTTACATCACCCTGATTACATGCGATAGCATCTACTTCAAGAGCGTAGCCTCCGGCAGGCAGATAAGCGAGCTTCTGTATAATCTCTGCATCTTCAAGAGCAGCGTTGCCACTTCTCCAAGCCTCGATGAACTGGTTACAAGTAGCCTCTGACTCAGGGTTTGTATATACGTTGTTGTTCTGGTAACCTCTGTTGCCCTGAGTGAACGAAGAGTAGTCCCATCCGTTGGCATTGCCATCATCGAATGCAGGGTTCTCGATAACCTGTGTGAAGTCGATAGGGTTCTCGTCAGAAGCCTCAGAACCGTCAGGTACTCTCAAGCGTGCGATGGCATCCTTGATTTCTGCAATCTTGCCTTCAGCATCAGCACCTGTATAGTTCTCCATATTTGCATTGATTTCGTCAGCGAGGTCGCCTGCCTTGCTCAGAGCCTCGTCTGAAGCAGTTCCCTCATAAATGCCCATTGCGTCAGAAAGATCGTTGAGAGCGTCATTGAGAGCAACGTATGCCTGTGCGGAAGCCTTCGCAGTGTTGATGCCGGCATTGAGTGCGATTACAGCATCATACATAGCGTCTCCGCCCTGAGCGTCAGCAGCATTTGCCATAGCAGTCTGGAGAGCGTCCAAATCAGCAGCGAACATATCCTCAGAAAGAAGTGCAGTTGCAGTTTCAGTAAGAGAATTGATTACCTCAGTGAGAGCTTCCTCGTTCTTACCCATGTAAGTAATCTTGAAGTTGTCCCAGAGAGTCCATCTGCTATCCTGTGCAGCAGCGTTCTCCTTCTGGCGGATACCGAGACGCATTGTTCCGTCTGTGACGATACCATATACATTCTGAGTGAAGTTCATATTCTCGTCTTCGAGAGAGAATGCGGCAGAAGCACTGTTCATACCATCGAGAGTGTATGTACCGTTAGGAGTTGACCAGCAGTTGTCCGCAAGGTTCTCTGAGTATTCGATAGACATCACGTTCTTCACCGGAGTTGCGAAGTCGTTGAAATAAACCTCTGAAAGTACAGGGTCTGAATCCTTTCCTGCCCATGCAATATCGTTGGCAGCAGCGCGATAGAACGCCTGTACGCTCACCTTATAAAGACCGTTAGGAAGTCCTGATACGTCCTGATAGAAGTCGAAGAACATGTTGAATGCCTCTGCACAGTAGTTGTTGGCATTACCGCCGTGTGCATTTGTGATGTTTCCTGTCCATCCTTCTCCGTCAGGAAGTTCGAAACCCGGATTGATGACCACGCTTGTCATGTCGCTGCCTTCGCTCACACCGTTCTTGATGGCAAGGTCTTTCCATTCTTTCAGTTTTTCTGTTTCTGCCACTATTTCTTCAGTCGTAAGCTGGAGGTTGGCAAGGATATACTGGGCACCGCCGTTTACATAGTCCTCGTCCGGACCTTCCTCGCTCATGAGATACCATGTCACGAAATCCACTTCACTACCCATCAAGTCTGTATGCTCTTGGAAATACAGGTCTGCTTCTTCCACAGCAGCTGCGTATGCTGCGTATGCATCGACATTGGCCTGCAATGCGCTCACAGCCTTAGTCACAGCCGGAATAGCTGTCAGGATGTCCTCCTTGCTTGTTGCTGTACCTACAGCAGCCACAGCCTTGTCATAGTCCTCCTTGTATGAAACCTTGTAAAGGTCTTCCTCACCGAGTTCGATTGTCGGAAGAGTCTTCACAGCTTCCTCTTTCCATAATGTATATGCAGCGTCGCTGTCACCATAATAAAGGAGAGTCCAGTTGTCGAGCAATACCCAGTCGTTGTCGATGGTTGTGCTCTTCTTGATACCGATAGTGAGTTCTCCGTCTTCACCTACACAAGCATATACAGAGTTGTGATAAAGGTCGTGTTCAAAATAAGTAACAGCTGTTGCCATGTTGTTAGGGATGAACTTGTCGCCCACGGCAGACTCATCACCGCCCAGAGACTCTGATACAGCCTCGTCCATAGCACGCTTGATCGTGTTGCTCATTTCGTTGAGTGAAGTAGTGGCATAAAGAACTGCGTTGCGGTCTTTTGTCGGATCCTCTGTATAGCTGTTGTATTCAGGGTCGCCGCCATGTCCGCCCGCACGGTAGAATGCCTGTACTCCTACCTTATATATACCCGGCTTGAGGTTCTTGATTGTCTGATGACCGTCGAAGTTCTTGTTGAAATATTCGCCGGCTCCGGAACCCTGTGTAGGCGCATCGCCCTCCCATCCGGAACTGTCGCTGTCGAATGTCGCATTAGTGATGGCAGCAGTCATGTCTGCCGGTTTGTCAACCGATGCATTGTTCTTTGCATATTCGATAGTGGCTGCCTCAACCAGTTTCACAGCCTCAGTAAGTTCCTCTGCCGTACTTGCTGTGTTGTTATAGACAGCCTCTGCATCTGTAAGCACAATGCCCGGACAATCAGCCTTTGCCTTGTCAATGGCAGTCTTGAGAGTCATTGCTGCGCCATAAATCTCCAAAGCCGGAATGTAAGCCTCGTATGCGTCCGGTGTCACGAAATACCAGTCAACCTGCAAGGTCTCGCCCGGGAAGCGGCTCTCCGTACAGAAGTAGCAGCTGTTGTCTGCCTTCGATGCAACAAGACCGAGCCATCCATCCACTTTGTCTGCCTGATAGTCATCTACAGTGTCTGAAGCTTTGATACGGTACATACCGTTGTCCTGCTTCACGAAGTTCCAAGAGAAGTTCAGGTTGCCGTTCACATCGTTCTGACGGTCAACCCAGATTGTAGCAGAGTCTGTTCCGAACCAAACTTCGTCGAAGCGTTTCTTCACCTCCACAGAATCCTGAAAGATGTATGTCACACCGTCCCATTCCTCTGCGTCGATTTCTCCGTAGTTAGCATTGATTGCTTGGCGAAGCCTTACCTTTTCGCCTTTAGATGTGCTCACACCTGCGCGAGTGCCCCACTGTCCCATACCTGCGAAGAAGGCACCTGCATCTTTGTTGTAAAGATAATAGACCTCTTCAAGCTCCGGTTCAACGGCAGCCGGGTCAGCAGGCTTTGTCCACTGGGCAAATGCTGTACTGCCTACGAGCATTGATGCACCAAATAGAAGTAACTTGTGCTTCATAATTGTAACTTGTTAAGTTAAACGATAATTTATTGTTGGTTAAGTTGTTGTATGCTTTAGAAAA
>JAJPZU010000080.1 GCA_021204165.1 Prevotellaceae bacterium | reverse complement strand
CGCGGTGTAATTTTTTTCACACCGCGGTGGAGTTTTAAAATCACCGCGGTGAAATAAAAAAACACCGGATTTTGGGTAAAAAAACGGTGGGTTCCGGATGAAATGTTAAGAAGTGTGTAATCGGCTGTTTCGGAAGTGTGTCTGAACAAGAACTTAAAAGAAGGTGGCTTTAGGGCGGTATTTGGGCACAAAAACGGCAAATTTAGCTATAACTTGTTGGCAATCAACAGATTACTAAAATACTCAAAGCTCTCGAAAAATTGCGTCCGTCGCGTTTTTTTGAGAGCTTTGAATAAAATTATATATCATTGATTATCAAATAGTTACCCCAAAGTCAAAAATTTCGTCTCTTCACCGTTAGCAAAAAACCGCTCCAAATGTTAAATTTTCATTTTGAGCGAAAATATCATTTTGTCAATTTGAAAAGTGACATTTTAGGATGCAATAGCAAACTTCCATACCACTCCGATTTTCAAAAAAAATTTACATCCACAGTTTTTCACCGTTCTCTACTTCTTGATGTATTCCATAAACAGCTTTTCATAAGGGCAATCACGAAACGCACCTTTATCTATCTGCCCAATATTGTCGGGAAGAAAGACATAGCCCAGCTGTGTACATCTGCTAAACGCATTCCACTCAACACGAGCTGAGAAGCCTGAGAATACTACACATTTCAAGCTTGTGCAATCAGAAAATGCGTAGCGGTCTATTTTCATGACTTCTTCAGGAATTACGAAAGTGGAAGGTACCGTTACCCCGGCAAAAGAATGGGATCCCAATTCTTTGACCGCATCGGATATGACAGTGCCGGCACAGCCTTGGACAAGTCTCCCCGTCACCCTTTCAATGATGGCATTGCAACCGTCGTCTGAATGATACACGGAATTGTCACGGCTCACGGATATTGACGTGCAGAACTTGCAATAGGAAAAAGCGTCTTCTCCAATGCGAAACACCGTGCTTGGTATGAAAATATGCGACAAAGACGTGTTGTAAAAGGCAAACTCACCTATTTCATGGACTCCTTTCACGATTTTAGTGCTGCCGCATCCCGCAACAATCCTCGCCCTTGATGTCTCGACCACCGCATTGCAGTCCTCACGCGAATCGTAAATTCCATTCTTTTTGTCAACTTTCACACTGCGGAGGTATATCGAGACTGTTCTATTATTTATTAGGATTACAGGGGTTTCCTTGACTGCTTGCAGAGGAGTCTGTCGAGAATAACCGCACAACTATAACAAATCATTAAACAGTTTCTTAAATATTTTCGTAATTTTGTATTTATTTTCAAGATTAGCCTACAAAGCTCCATATTATGTATAAACTTCATGCTGACATAGTGAATGAGGTGAGGAAAGCCAACTGTTTTGATTTCCTCAGATACTTCTTTGCCTTTTTTCTCATTTTGTCACACTACCTTACGCTGAGCGAACACGACAGTGTATGGTTTCTTGCAGGCAGCCTGAGAGTGAAAGCTTTCTTTGTCATTACCGGCTTCCTCGTCACATACAGTTTTCTACGAAGAAACTGTAATCTGAAATCATACGCCGTAAAGCGTTTCGTCCGTATAGCCCCCGCATATCTCTGCACCATCGTGTTCTGCATTCTGCTTGGCTGTTGCATAAGCCGGCTGGCACTGCCGGAGTTCTTCTCTTCGACACAGACATGGAGATATGCCGCAGCCAATATCTTCATGCTCAACTGGCTGGAGCCTTGTCTTCCCGGTGTTTTTGAAAGCAACAGTATGCAGAGCGTGAACGGCTCGCTATGGAGCATGAAGATGGAGTCGCTGTTTTATGTGCTTGTCCCCATGGTTATTTGGTGTGTAGGCAAAGCAGGAAGACACATTGTAATGGCTGCGGTTATGGCGACAAGCGTGCTTTTCTATAATGTACTCCCAGTTCAGTTGCAATACTTCACATATTTCTTCGGAGGCATGTCGATGTTATTGTATTTCGACAGTTTCACGAAATACAGATACCTTGTCATCTCTGTGGCTGCATTGAACGAATTTATTCTCTATTCCGGAATATGCCCGGCACTATACTATGCAGTGCAGGCACTGGAACCCATATTTTTCACTGCCACACTCCTGTTCGTGGCATATAACGTGAAATCGCTCAATTTCATGCGCCGCTATGACAACATCACATACGGTCTATTCCTCTACCATTTTCCTGTCATACAAGTGTTCATACATTTCGGATTGCCGGAACGTCATTTCTGGTTGTCCTTCTTCTCCATTACATTCGTGACAGCTGTATTGGCTTATATGTCATGGATACGGATTGAAAAACCGCTGATGAACAAATACAAATAGTTTCAGACACACCCTAAGAACATAGCCTTTTACAGGACGAGCTTGCCCTGCTGCGCTTTCATAAAGATGAAAGAAAAAAGCCAACCAATCCGTACAGAATCAGTTGGCTAACACCTTATAATATTAAAGAATATTTCTTGTCATCACACTTGTCAGTCCTTTTTTCCCGACAACAATTTGCAGAAAGCCGCCGGATAAGGAGTTTCAAATTTAAGCAATTCTTTTGTTATCGGATGGACAAATTCCAGTTTGAAGGCATGGAGGCAGATACGTCCTATCGGATCAATGTCACATCCGTATTTCATATCGCCCACAATAGGATGATGTAAGTCCTGCATGTGTACACGTATCTGGTTTTTTCTTCCCGTCTCCAGTTTAAGTTCCACCAGCGACAATCCGTTGGCGCGCTTCAATGTCTGATAATGCGTAACGGCATACTGCCCTCCATTATCTCTCACACTTGAATAAACCACGAACATCTTGTTATCCTTGAGCCACGAAGCCACAGTACCATAATCCTTTTCCATCTCTCCCTGCACCACAGCAATATATCGGCGGTCTGTCACCGTCTCTCTCCAATGCTCCACGAACATCTGCTGCACATCACGACGCTTTGCAAAAAGCAAAAGCCCCGATGTTTCGCGGTCAAGCCGGTGTACCGTATGTACACTCATTGTTCTGTTCTGCCGCCTTACATATTCGTCAAGAATGGTTTTCACCGTAATCTGATTCGTACCGGGCTGTGCATTCGTCAGAATCCCTCTTTCCTTTTCTACGACAAGAATGAAAGCATCTTCATATATAATTTTCACAAATTTATTATGAAAAGCATGTTTATTGCCCCTGTTACTTATCTGCACAAGCTGCCCCTTCACAAGCGGTGCATTATACTGAGTTTCAATACGGTGATCCACAAACACCATTTTCTGAGTAAGAAATCCCTTGATTTTTGTCCTGTTGGCACCGGGAACCACCTTCATCAGAAAAGCCATCAATTCGTCTGCGTCCTTTACCACATAATCCGTATATTTATTGGCCACCTTATGGTAATAGTACGTCTTCCTTTTATTTTCCAAAACTATCTTTCTTTAGCAATTATAAAATATCATTACCTTAAAACAGTATCATTCCTTCTTTCCAGAAGAACCACGTTCTCCACATGCTGAGTATGAGGGAACATATCTACAGGCTGAACAGCCGCCACCTTGTACTCCCCGTCAAGCAGCTGCAAGTCACGTGCCTGTGTGGCAGGATTACAGCTTACATAGACAATGCGTTTCGGAGCTGCAAACAAAATCGTGTCTATCACGTCCTGATGCATTCCGGCACGAGGAGGATCGGTGATAATCACATCCGGACATCCGTGTTCTTCAATGAAGTCGCGGTTCAAGATATCCTTCATATCGCCGGCATAGAACAATGTATTCTCTATTCCGTTTATCCGAGAATTTACTTTTGCATCCTCAATCGCCTCCGGTACATATTCTATGCCGATGACCTTTCTTGCGCTACGAGCTACAAAGTTGGCAATAGTACCGGTTCCCGTATATAAATCATAGACCAGTTCGTTTCCTGTAAGTCCGGCAAAACTGCGTGCCACCTTATACAGGTTATATGCCTGTTCCGTATTTGTCTGATAGAATGACTTAGGCCCCACCTTAAACCGGAGTCCCTCCATTTCCTCATAAATGTGGTCTTCACCTTTGAAGACCACTATTTCCTGATCGCCAAAAGTGTCGTTACACTTATGATTGTCCACATACAACAAAGAAGTGATTTCAGGGAAAGCATCCGCTATATGCTGCATCAAGCCTTCCGCCTGCTTCCTTTCGTCTTCATTCTCTATACGGAACTGTACGAGCAGCATCAGTTCGCCCGTATTTGAATTGCGTATCATCATGCTCCGCAGCAATCCCGTATTATTTCTCAGATTATAAAACACAAGTCCGTTGGCAAAAGCATATTCCCGTATATCATTTCGAATGCGGTTGCATATATCATCCATCAGCCAACATTTGTTGATGTCAAGAATCTTGTCGAATGCCCCTGTGATGTGGAAGCCGACAGCATTCATCTGCTCATACTTCACGTCATTGCTCACCTCTTCTTCCGTAAGCCAACGCTTATCAGAAAAGCCGAACTCGAGTTTGTTGCGATAACACCGGGTTTTCTCCGAACCCATAATCGGAGAAATCTCGGGAAGTTCCACCTTACCGATACGCACAAGGTTGTCCACCACCTGCTGTTGCTTGGCTTTCAACTGCTCCTCGTGTTTAAGGCACTGCCATTTGCATCCGCCGCACACCCCATAGTGCTCACAAAAAGGAGTGGCACGCAAAGGAGATTCTTCATGAACTGCCACCGCCACAGCCTCCATATAGCTGTTCTTTTTTCTCTTTACCTGAAGATCCACCACATCGCCGGGCACCACAAACGGGACGAAAACGACCTTGTCATCTACTCTCGCCAAAGCTTTTCCCTCCGCAGCCACCGCTGTTATGGTTACATTTTCCAACAATGGGAGCTTTTTCTTTGTTCTCATTTATGAATAGTAATTATAACGATACATATTAAACCATCGGCAACTCATTTCTCTTCTGCTCCTCGACATCATACTCCAATGAAGCATAAAGATACGACATAGGTACACACTGCATCCATGTAAGCAGAGTTGAGAAGAAAGAAGCCAAAAACAAAATAAGAATTGAATATACTGCAAAATTATCCGGCAAACTGACCGCATCGCCAACCACCATACTGAAAGAGGCTGAATGGTGCATCATCGCTATGACTATTGCCGGAGAAAGAGTCAATGTCAAAAGTATTCCCACGAGAAAAAACAGGACGACAAAAAGAGCCATCACCTTGCCAATCTTCTTCAGTCCAAGCACATATCCGTACCACAAAGCCGGAAAAAATTTCTTCTTGCCAAATATCAAAGCCGGCATGGATATTTCGTATGGAATATACATCACAGCCCCGGCAAGCAACCATATCCCCAGAAGAATCATCTTCACAATGCCCATCTCAAATCCGTCCACCGGCATCAGCCATATCAGAACAGCCAGCCCAATGACTATACTTCCTATAATCTCAGAAACCAGATTGCATCCCAACGTCTTGCCTACGCTTCCCCATACTGTCTTATATAAACTGCCATAAGTGATGCTTTTCATGTCCACCTTATCGGTATAAAGCTTCAACAGACGGAATATTATTCCCTGTTGCACCGACACAACTAAAAAGGCAGCCAATAAAAGTCCCGAAAGAACATACCTCATACCTACGGACTGCATCATCGACATATCGCATGAAATATAAATATATGCAGCAAAAAGAACTGCAAGCGGAATGCTTACAGGAAGAGTAAGACGTATGAACCGGAAAAAATGATCGGTCAAAAAACTGATGCCATCGGAAATACATTTCCCGGTTCCTCTGTATTTATAGAAAACATTCTTTCCGGACTCGTCCGCATTCATTTCTTCACTCACTACGTTGTCGTCATCTTTGTCAATTACATCTTGATTTTCCATTGTGCCAACTCTTTTTACATTACTATTTAGCAAAAGTACGAGAAAAAGGCTATTTTTGCAATTAGAACGTTCTTTTTTACATTTTATTAATGCAGAACAACCATAAAAGCAGCGTAAACAGAACATCTGACAAATACATTATACATAAGAATATATGAACAAAGAACAAAACATCAGATGGGGATTCATCGGATGCGGAGAAGTGACAGAGAAAAAAAGCGGACCTGCATTTTCCATGATTGAAGGCTCATCTATAGTGGCGGTCATGAGCCGCGACAGAGAAAAAGCAGAATCGTATGCCAAACGTCATAATATTCCGAAATTCTATACCGACGCACAAGCTCTCGTGGCAGACCCGCAGGTAAATGCCATATACATCGCCACTCCCCCATCCTCTCACGCCACATTTGCCATCATGGCAATGCGTGCCGGCAAACCGGCATACATCGAGAAACCTCTGGCTGCCAACTATGAAGACTGCGCACGTGTAAACCGTATCTCGGAACTGACCGGAGTTCCGTGCTTCGTAGCCTATTACAGGCGGTATCTCCCCTATTTCCAGAAAGTCCTCGAACTGACGGAAAGCGGGAAAATAGGAAAGTTATTGTCTGTGCAAATCCGGTTTGCTGTGCCTCCACGAGAACTTGACTACAACAAGAACAATCTGCCGTGGCGACTTCAGCCCGACATTGCAGGGGGCGGGGGATATTTCTACGACCTTGCCTCACATCAGCTTGACCTCCTTCAGTACATGTTCGGCATCATCACAGAAGCCGAAGGGTTCTGCTGCAACAGGGCAGGATTATATAAGGTTCAAGACACGTTTAATGCCTGCTTCAAGTTCGACAACGGCTTGACCGGTTCTGCCTCATGGTGTTTCGTTGCACATAAGTCATCCCGGACTGACAAGATTGAGATTCTCGGCGAAAAAGGAACGATAAGTTTCTCCGTATTCGACTATGCTCCCATACAGATTTATACGGAAGAAGGCAAAGAAGAACTGACCATCCCTAACCCGGAACATGTACAACTCCCGCTCATCAAATCTGTTGTCGAGCATCTGCAAGGAAAAGCAGAGTGCGGATGCAACTCCATCAGCGCCACCCCCACAAACTGGGTCATGGACAAGATTCTCGGCAGATTCTGAGGAGACAAAACGCAATGGCTGTTCAAGAGAGAAAAGACATCCGTCCAAATAAATAGGATTAAGCCTCCATTCTTATAGCGGCAATCACCGTCTATAAGAATGGAGGCTTAAACACTTATCAAAAAGCTAAATTCAAGACTCCCCATGTGTGTTTAGCGGGATGTATTCACAGACTCCTCCGTCGCTAACGCGACACGCCCTCCGTCGCAAGCTCCCCAATTGCTCCTATTCCGCAATTGCCCCTAACTTAGGGGAGGAGCCTATATGCCATAGCTTGAAAAGACTATAAGGCGGACGTATAGCACTGACACACAATACGGTAACTTTGGTGGGTGTTTCCGACAGACTCCTCCGTCGCTAACGCGACACCTCCCCTAACTTAGGGGAGGAGCCT
>JAJPZU010000236.1 GCA_021204165.1 Prevotellaceae bacterium | reverse complement strand
CTCCGTTCTTGATTTTTTGTAAAAATATAATATGCGCATTGTGTCCACACCTATTAACGCTTATAGAAACTACACCTTCAGAATTAGAAAAACTTAGTATTTTATCTTTTTCCTCTGCGGAGCTTTTACCAGGAGCTATCAGCAGCACTTTCTGCCCCATCAATTTGTCCTTTAATTCAGCCTTATGCGCTTCTTGAACGCGACCTGTCGCCATATACCTTAAATAAACTTCCTCAATGTAGTTCTTATCAAATGAAAGACGCTTTTCTTCATCCATCATATCAAAAATTTCATTCATATTTTCTACAGTGAGGGTCTTCCGCTCATCTAAATAGCTCGCATAGTTCGGATGCGCATTATGCGACGCAGACAAATAGTTTGGAAGTGAATAACCCCAATGATTCGCCTGATAAAATCCGTTAAGGATTTCATCAATAATAGTTAGCAAAGGCTTCAAGACATACTGACCGTCGGCGTTTTCATTCAGATATTCTACAAATAACTCTGTATTCAGATTTCCAGCTCCTCGCCCCATACCGTACACAGATGAATCAATAATCAGATCCCTGTCTGTCTGGATATGAACAAGACTCTGAGCGTTTGAATACGCAAGCTGCATATTATTGTGAGAATGGAAGCCGATTTTTATGGTGTCCTTGAGATTATGCTCAACCATATAGAAGAGTCTGGTCAAGTCTTTCTTCTTCATCATTCCAAAGCTGTCAACAATGTAGAACGCATAAGGATCTACCTCATTTACACGGCGAATTAAGTCAAGGAACTCTTCATCTGTGTAACTTACAGAAACCATTGCTTGGATAAAAACCTTGTAACCTTTTTCCTTCACTATGCGACAGTCTTCCAAGCCACCGAGTCGGTCTTTTTTATGGAAAGCAACACGGAGTCCGTCAATCGAGCTTCCATCGTAAACTGGTAGTTCTTCCGGTACAAACTTTCCGTGATCGGCCAGCATAACAAATATCTTTCCATCCCTTTTCTCAGGAATAATCTGTGCGACCTGGTCAAAGGAAGTAAATCTTGTATGGTCTTTATCATACTTCACAGTGTTCATGAAGAATCCGCACTCGATAATGTCGATGTTAGCCTCCATCAAACTACTGACTATTTTCTTCTCATTTTCAAACCCAAAATGGCAATCGTTACAATATCCACCATCGCGGAGTGTACAGTCCAAGACCTGTATATGTCTCATGCTGGTTATTCCTCTCTATTTATTACTTATCTCACCGGTCTCAATTTTAGCAGCAACAATCGCCCTGACTTTCTCCAAATCATTTGGTGTGTCCACAGCAACAGTTTCAGAGTCTACTTCAATATACTGAACTTTGTAGCCGTTCTCGATAAAGCGTAAAATCTCTATATCTTCTACAGCTTCAACTTTGGCCTTTCCATACTTCATTCCATAGTCACAGTAAAATTGTAAAGCCTCTGGCTTAAATCCATACACGCATACCTGCTTATAGTAAGCATAATCAAGGCTTCCCTTTGGGTAAGGAGCTGTCGCTCTGGTAAGATATACGCCAATGCCTTCCTTGTTCGTAATAACCTTCGGTACTGTGAAATTCACTACATCAATCGGGTCATTAATCTTTGTCATTAGGTTAGATATCTGCAAGTCGGGGTTCGTGTAGAACGGTGTGATTGCCGCCTTAATTGTAGATGGCTCAAGCAGAGGCTCATCACCCTGAATATTAACAATCAAATCTGCAGGAATTTTACGAGCAACCTCTCCTATACGATCGGTACCCGTCTTATGTGAGTCAGAAGTCATAACAACCTCAACTCCAAGAGACTGGCAGGTCTCAAAGATCTTATCGTCATCTGTGGCTACATATACAGTATCAAAATCGTCCACCTTCTTACATTGCTGGTATACCCACCAAATCATAGGCTTACCGCAGATATCTGCTAAAGGTTTGCCAGGAAAACGAGATGACTTGTAACGTGCAGGAATAACTCCGATGATTTTCATGTTTCTTTTCCTCCAGTTTAAAATTTTTCCTATTTAAATACATTTTCAAAAGCTTCTCTTGGAAATACCTCTAGATTTCCTCCCCTTGTTGCATTAAAAATGCTCACCCCATGTGATTCAGCGTAGATTTTGCATTCACGAAAGCCACGGAACGCCTTTCTTAAATCATGGTAGTCTTTTTTGTATTTCTCTGCTTTATTCTGTATACCTTCAGCATATGCTTCTGATTCTTTGGAGTCTACATAATTTCCATCTATATCAATATACCTATCATACTTAAAATCTTGTCCATAAAGATATATACTTGTATAACCCATATACATTGCAATCTCTATGGCTGCTGATGTAACAAGCCCCAAATCCTCTAGCTGTAACGAAATATCCCCTTTAATCGGAGTTGGATCAATCTGATGAGCATTTTTCAGTGGCATCCTAAAATAGAGTATCTTCTTATTCAACTCTGGTGGAAAGCATTTTCCGATTTGTCTTCTCAAAAAAACTATTCTCGTTTTCTCATCTTGAATTTCTCCTATATACTTTTCAATGTCCATCGTGGATTCCCCACTAATCAGGAAACGATGATCATGCACAACCATGTATGTTGGACGCCAACTTGTTTTATCATATAATTGATTTATCTTATTTAATCCAAAGCTGTCCATACCGGATTTATATATTGCTTCTAAGTCAGAAATTCTTAAACTCGGTCCATTTCCTACAATAATGCAAGATTCTCCTTTCTTAGAATTTTTCAATGCAATTAATGCGGCATCATTTTTTGATGGTTTCTTTCCCCTTTCTCTATCCTTAGCCTCTTTATTTATCAGATAAATATCATGCTGTTTTTCAATCTGGCTAATGACATTAACTTCAAGCCACCAACCCAATTCTCTAAGAGGAGCAATCTTTTTTAATGTTCTCTTTATGTCCCTTGTTATCATGACGTAACCAGCCTTCCTCGGTTTTACATATATCTTTTATACACAGACTCAAGTAATCGTAAATGAAACTCAAGCGAATACTTCTTCTCCACTATTTCAAAACTCTGCCTACCCATCTCTTTTTGACGCGTATCCTCATCTAAGATGTGGACGATGCTCGCGGCAAACTGATCCACATTCCCAGGCTCACAGCAATATCCGTTCTCCCCATCATGCACAATCTTTGGTATTCCACCAACGTTTGTACTCACAATCGGTAAACCGTATCCCATTGCGTCAAGCACAGACATCGGCATTCCTTCATTGTAAGATGGGAGAAAGAACACATCCGCTTCTCGGAGCAACTTGTCCTTCTGCTCTCCTCGTACCCATCCTGGGAACTCTACACGAGAAGCTATGCCCTTTTCTTCACACAGCTTTTTAATAGCCGCTTCATCCTCTGCGGAACCTGCACCGGCCAAGACAAATTTAACACCGGGCACCTGCTTCACTACTTCCGCCACCACAGCCGGAATGTCATAACATCCCTTACGTTTTCCAAGCTCCCCCAAAAAGAGAACTGTATTGTTTGACGCTCTGTTTAACCGCTGAGTCAGAGCATCTTCATGAAGAATGCTGTAGTTCTCAATGACAGTTATCTTATCCGCAGGAACTATCTGTGAGAGCCTATCTTTCCACTCATCAGAAAGAGCAATCAGAACGGAACATTTGCCGTAAACCTTTTTAATCTGCTGTTTCTTCTTGTCGTTGGCATTCACATAGAACTCATCAAAATCTGCACCGTGAATGTGGTTAATAATTGGTTTCTTCGCCCACGATGCCATGTAAATGAACGGCATTTTTCTGTAGAACGAGGGGCCAAAAGACGAGTGAATATGTATCAAGTCCGGCTTGTCAATCAGCAGTACTTTTGCAAAATGAAAATATCCACTGATAGCTTTAAACGTCTTTGTCAGTTTGCCGCCATCCTTGTATGACTCCACATATATAATATTGTAATCTTTCTCCAGCCGTGAGCCACGGTATCCGTTGACCACAGCTGCAATACCGCCTTTGACCATCGGGTCTTGGACGACCATGCAGACCTTTTTCATCTGAATCTCACCTATTTATTCTGCTTATTGTCAGCTACTAATATCTTATTTGTAAGTTGCTTTGACGCATTCCCTACAAACTTCCAAGATAGCCATGCTAATACCAGTGTCACAAACAGGAATATTAGAGTGCATACAGTCAAAGGAAGCTTGTTCATCAAGTCAAAATGCACTATTACATTGAGGACTATCCAGTGGTATAAGAATATTCCGTATGTAATGTCGCATTTGCAGCGAACCGAAGGTAATCAATAACCCCCCCCCCGACCACTATAAACGGGCACAAAATTCCAGCAGCAATATTGGAATAATACCCAGGAATAGAAACTGGAACAAACTTAACGACAACATATAGAGCCAATAGTGGAATTATGACTTTCTTCAAAGCAGGGATCACTGCTTCCCTTTTCACATAACAGAACACACCAATGAAGAACCATATCGCATAGGTTAGAAAGAACCGTTCAATCAATTTGGCTATTGCCCCACCAAATGCATCCGCTGCATAGTCACAAGCAACATTGCACACAGCAAGAAAAACCAAAAGGACAATCCACTTCTTTGTACTCAGCTTTTTTAGGACGTTGTATGTAACGCCAAGGACAACGTACAATTGAATTTCTGTGAATATTGTCCACAGGGCACCGTTTATGCTTCCTGTTGCAAATGTGTCCAAACAAGATGGAGTGTTTGCAATTCCAACCACCTGTGTCAAAAGCCATGTAATGATACTTTTATCCAGAAGGTTATATGCTAAAACACATACCACTATGAGATTCACGAGAGTGCAAATCCACAGTTCCGGATACATACGAGCTACTCGTTTTACAAAAAAATCTTTTCTGCTTTTCGACCTTTCATAGGAGGCTGCAATTAGGAAACCGCTGATGGAGAAGAATATGACAACACCCGGAAAGAAGGTTGTAATACTTTTTATGGCATTGATTGCCGTATTGGACTCTGAGACATAGATTCCATACTGCCATGCAAAATGTGCAAGCATAATACATATTGCCGCCCAATATCGCATCAAATCAAAGCTGTTTTTACTAAAATCCTCTTCCCTAAAGCATTCCATCACTCTTTTTTCTCCCTCGTCCCGGTGTTCTTATTCTTCTTATCTTTCAGTCTCTCCCATACAAATCTCTTGTATATACCTTATCCTTCACATCATCCAGACAACTATCGTACCTATTCGCAATAATCGCCTGTGACTGTTCTTTAAATGCTGCCAAATCATTAACGACCTTACTTCCGAAGAAGGTACTCCCATCTTCGAGAGTTGGTTCGTAAACAATTACGGTGGCCCCTTTCGCCTTGATTCGCTTCATAACGCCTTGGATACTGCTCTGACGGAAGTTGTCGCTATTGCTCTTCATGGTGAGCCTATACACACCAACAATGACTTCCTTCTCCTTTGCTGCATCATAAGCATCAGACCCTACATAAGCTCCCGCAATTTCCAGCACACGGTCAGCAATGAAATCTTTTCTTGTCCTGTTACTGTCCACAATCGCCTGAATCAAGTTCTCCGGCACATCCTCGTAATTTGCCAGAAGCTGCTTGGTATCCTTCGGCAGGCAGTATCCGCCATATCCGAAGCTCGGATTATTATAGTGAGACCCTATACGCGGATCGAGGCAGACGCCCTCAATAATCTGTTGAGTGTTAAGCCCTTTCATCTCTGCATATGTGTCCAGCTCATTGAAGTAGGAAACGCGCAGAGCCAAATAGGTGTTAGCAAACAGCTTCACGGCTTCTGCCTCGGTAAAGCCCATGATGAGCGTCTCGATATTCTCTTTTATTGCTCCCTCTTGGAGTAAACCTGCGAATGTGTTCGCTGCCTTGACTAATCTTGCGTTCTCCACATCCGTTCCGACAATAATTCGGGAAGGATAGAGATTGTCATAGAGTGCCTTAGACTCACGGAGAAACTCAGGGCTGAAAATGATATTATCGCAATGGAACTTTTCTCTGACAGATGCTGTGTAGCCCACAGGAATTGTTGATTTAATGACCATAATGGCGTCCGGATTATTTTCAATCACTAGCTTAATGACAGTCTCGACAGCGGATGTGTCAAAGAAATTCTTTTTACTGTCATAGTTGGTTGGAGCAGCAATAACCACGAAATCCGCATTCTTGTATGCCTCCGCTGCATCCAGTGCGGCTGTTAAATCTAATTCCTTTTCTGCCAGATACTTTTCTATGTATTCATCCTGAATGGGGCTTTTTCTCTGATTGATCAGTTCAACCTTGCTCTGTATGATGTCCACAGCCATGACCTTGTTGTGCTGTGCCAAAAGAACAGCCAGGCTTAAGCCCACGTATCCGGTTCCGGCAACTGCAATATTCAATCCACTCATTGCTCTATCTCCTAACGAAAAACTTCTTACCACTCATCGAAATTATTTTTTCTCACTGAATATCTCATTCTTCCCAAATATCTATATACGAAGAACCATTTTTACCTTGTTCCCATCTTTTCATAATCGTCCTATAAAGACGATCAGTATATTCATTATTAGCAGCCACTTTCGATCCAACATAATCATTTCCCGCTTCAAAAGTCTCAAAGCGGAAAAGAACCCCGTTTAATCGCTCAGCACCGACTACATCCTGCGACAGATATATTATTCCATCCTCTGACACTCTTATCTGATTACGATGACCGTCATCGCCATTAGAAAGCATTTCAATCAAGTCTTCCTTGGTGAAACTATCCATACTATATTTTTTATTCATTGTTCTCTCCATTTCTCTATAACTCCTACCTAAGGACACGCCTTTACTTCCCTCTCACCATAGCCAGCCATATAAACTTAAAATTCGTATGCCAGTACTTCATAAACAGCCTCTTGGGTTCCTGAATCAATCTATAGACCCACTCCAGATTGTGTTTCTGCATCCACTCCGGAGCTCGGTTTATATTTCCGGCGTAGTAGTCGAAACCGGCACCCACTCCAACCATGAGACCATTCACACGTCCCAAATGCTCATACATCCAGCGTTCCTGCTTCGGGCAGGACAAGCCCACCCATATGAAATCTGGTTGAAGTTCATTGATTCTCTCAACAATCAGCCTGTCCTCTTCTTCCGTAGTCGGGCGAAAAGGCGGGCTGTACATCCCCACAATATCTATACCAGGATACTCATCAAGCAGCTTCTCACGCATCTTTTCAAGCGTGGAATCTGTCGAACCATAGAAGAAGTGCTTTATCGGGCGATTCTGACTCATCTTAAAAATCTCACCCATGTAGCTTGGCCCAGTAGTTCTCTGCATCTTCTTGTAACCACGATGCCGTCCAACTGTGGACAACGGACCTCCATCTGGCATACACAGGGCTGAACAGTTCAGAATCTTACAGAATTCCGGGTCATTGTATGCAGTCACATCTGAATACACGTTGACCACACACATATAATCGGTGCGCCCATAAGGGACAAAGTAAATCCGTTTAGCAAACGGTAGACGAGGAATT
>JAJPZU010000106.1 GCA_021204165.1 Prevotellaceae bacterium | reverse complement strand
GGTAGCGACGGAGGAGTCTGTCGAAAACAACCACAAATATACATGAGGAGTCTGTCGAGAACAACCAGCTAAACCTACATGAGGAGTCTGTCGAATACGTCTGCTAATAATACAAGTCACGCATGAGGAGTCTGTCGAAAACAACCACTTAAACCATACGGAGGAGTCTGTGAACACAACCGCTAAATATACATGAGTTCACTCAAACAAGAACCATAAATATTTCCACACAGAAAATACAACATAAAAATTTGCGTGCAACAAACATAGATTTTGGAATTTTATGTGTACTTTCGCCATATAACTTTAAATAGGTATGCTTTATCAGAAGAAAAATGAAATCAAAACGACTATTTATTCTTATGTCGGCAATGTCGGCATTTCTCACAGTAAGTGCCGGTATTAAACCACGCAAAACTATCATACATGTCCGACAAAGTGACGGGACAGAACTACGTCTTCGTCATGTAGGCGACGGAACATTATCCTATTTTCTGACCGACGACGGCTATGTGGTGGCCAAAGGGACAACCGGAGACTTCTGCTATGTAGAATCAATCGGAGAAGACAGTATCACAGTCTCTTCTCTAATAGCCCACAACAAAGGCAGACGGAACGAGTCGGAAAAGAACAGCATAAGCCTCATGAAACGCGAAAATAACATGCCCCTACTCCACGTCTTTAAGAAAAGCAATGACATAAACGAAAGAATGAGCAGCATAGGTCTTGCATCTACAGCTCCGCTCCATTCCATCGGCTCTCCCCACATCCCCGTCATTTTGGTTGAATTTAAGGATTTAGCATTCTCGGTAGCCGAGACTGCGGAAGAGACAAACAATTTTTTCAATAAATATTGCAATGGTACTTCGGACGGAAAGAACTATACGGAAGCCGGCAGTGCAGGTGCTGTGAAAGACTATTTCATAGCACAAAGTGACAGTCTGTTTCAACCGCAATTCACAGTTATCGGTCCGGTGACACTCAGCAAAGAATACGCATACTATGGAAGAAACTCAGGCACAAGAAAAGACATCAATATAGACAGATTCTTTTCGGAAGCGATAGAGAAAGCGTATGACAAAGGAGTGGACTGGACGCAGTTCGACAACAACAATGACGGAAATGTGGATATTGCCTATTTCATCTATGCCGGAGAAGGAGAGAATGCAAGTGAAGATGCCAACACAATATGGCCCAAGGAAATTACCGGAAAGAGAACAATGTGCGGCATCACATTCGACGCATACGTTTGCAACAACGAAATATACGAAGGGAAGGCGGACGGTATCGGCACAATGTGTCATGAACTGAGCCATGCACTCGGACTGCCGGATTTATACGACACGGGATATGTAGCTTATGGCATGGACTACTGGGACCTCATGGACTCCGGCAGCTACTGTGCGGACGGATATTGTCCGTGCGGATATAGTGCATACGAGAAAGATTTTATGGGATGGAAGCCTCTGGTGACACTTGAAGCCGGGAAAGAGCAGAATGTCACACTTGTTCCGCTGAGTGAAGGCGGATGCGGATACAAGATTGTCAATCCGGAAAATCCCGACGAGTATTACGTGGTGGAGAACAGACAGAACACGAAATGGGATTCAAGAATCGGACAAAGCTCGGAAAAAAACAGACATCACGGTATGCTCGTGACCCATATTGACTATTCATCCTATATGTGGACAACGAATCAAGTCAATACGAATCCGGACCACCAGCGGCTGACGCTGATTCCGGCAGACGGCGAACTCTACTCATCTATTTATCCTGTGTCGGACAACGACTGGGACTATTATCTCGAGTCCATGGCAGGAGACCCATATCCGGGAACGAAGGAAGTCAACGAACTGTCCGGCGACAAGGCTTTCGTATATACTGCATCCCGGAGAATGGGACAACCCATCACAGATATAGAGGAGCATGAAGACGGAACTGTCACATTCGTATTCTGCAAGAGCACGACAAACCATATACCGGAAATTGCAGAAGACGGTACGCTAAAAATAGACGGAAGGAATGTCTCGACACATTACGCAGAAATATACAACGCTTCAGGAATGAAGGTGGCACAGACAGGAGCCATCCCCTCAACAGTGGAATTGCAGCCGGGCATATACGTCGTCCGAACCAAGAACGGCACACAGAAAATTGCAATAAAATAGAAACAAAAGATATTTTTCATGTTAAATGTTTGCTGTTTCAAATCTATCAAACTATCTTTGCACTGCATTTAGAAAAGAGTAGAACAACAGCCGGGGTATAGGATCGATTGGGATACTCATCAAATTTTAACTGAAAACCGAGAACGTTTCGTTCTTTAATGGCGGGCCACGCTTCGAAAGAGGTAACCTTTAAGGTCGGTGGATTACAAAGAAGTTCGAACACTCAAATCTTATTTACTCGGAGTTTCATCACATCTCCTCCCGGCTTTTTTAATATAGGAGACTCATGGCTTCCCTTAGAAAAAGAATGCCGGAGTCTCTTTTATTAAGGAAAGTTGCCAGAGAGGTCGAATGGGGCGGACTCGAAATCCGCTATACGGTTTTACTGTATCGGGGGTTCGAATCCCTCACTTTCCGCAGAACGACTACACATTGACCCACCGCAGTCCGGTGGGTTTTTCTTTTTTATGCCATAGGGACAGGCATACGCAATCCTCAGAGACGTTTGTATTAAAAAGCAAAAAACACGATAGAAATAATCTGCAATATTATATATTTCAGTAACTTTGCTCCTGTGGTTACGGCTGTTGCCTTTTCAAGAATTATTAAGTTATAATAAGGTATATGACACAAAGCGATTTCCAGAACTGCATAAATAAATATCGGAAGGAGATAGAGCAGATAAAACAATCCGCCCATCAGTTGCATGAACACGTGAACCAGACATACGACAAGATTCATCCATACGGATTCCATCTTGACATGGTGGCGGACTCTGTATATAAATACGGCTGTGAGGTATGTGCGGAAGAAAAAGACGTACTGCCGTTGTTCTTCGGAGCTTACTACCATGACAGCATCGAGGATGCACGGCTCACCTATAATGACGTAAAGGCTGTCGCCCGGCAATACATGGATGAACAGCAGGCATACATGGCAGCAGAAATAGCGTATGCACTGACCAACGACAAAGGACGCACGCGTGCGGAACGCGCCGGAGAAAAATATTATCTGGGCATTCGGGAAACACCATACGCTCCATTCGTGAAACTGGCGGACAGACTGGCAAACATCACTTATTCGTTCACACATCACAACGAGTCCAATTCTCACATGAAAAATGTCTATCAGAAAGAACTGCCGCACTTTCTGGAGGCAATCAGTGTAAAAACGAATGACATCCGGTTCACTCTCCCGCAAGCCATGATGAAGGCAATAGTGCAAATGGTGGAGACAGATGCCTAAACCCGATATTGCATAAGTTGCTAAAGATGATTCCGATTGAAAGATTCAGAAGGAAGTGAGAATCATTTCCAGCCAACTCGTTTCCGCTTCAAGCGGGTGTATTCATAGACTTACAGGCAAAACAACTCTAATATATTTCCCCCGATTCCGAAACCAGCAAGATGTCGAGGTTTGCCAGAGGAAAGACGGAAGAACAAACTTCACGACATCGACGAAGAAGCATTCCACAGAACAAAGAAAAGTCATTCTCGCCGAGCATCGTCAAGAGTTCGCGGGCAAGTTTCATGTCGGCTATCGCACTGACAACAGACGAGGAGCATCCGGACTCCGTCGCGAGTTTCCGGAGAAATTCTCTGTTCATCACCACCTTGTGGCTATGGGTGTCCAGATGACCTTCTGCCAGCTTCACCGCTTTTCCTATCATCACACCCAAAGTGACTTTGCATTCCGAATCGGCATACACTTCACGTATTGCCTTGAGTGTTTCACCAATAAAATTTCCGTAATGGATAAATGCCTGAGGAACAAGAGAGTCAAACCGTTCCCGAAGGATACGCTCGCTTTTCGCCCCCGAATTAATGACAATATGTCTGCATCCGGAAGCATGAGCCACTTCCACTTCACGGCGGATGCTCTCTATGAAAGCTTCGTTTGAGAAAGGACGCACAATGCCGGATGTGCCAATGATGGAGATTCCGTTCACCACTCCGACCTTGGCATTGAAGGTTCGTTTCGCAAGTTCCTCTCCGCCGGGAATACTGACCACTATCCGCAAATGGCGGTATCTGTCCGGATGAGGACACTTCTCCAGCATGGCGGCAAGTTCCGTCCTTATCATATTGCGCGGAACAGGATTTATGGCAGGTCCGCCCACCTCAATTCCAAGTCCGGGCAGGGCCACTGTGCCGACACCTGCACCTCCCACAAAATCCAAAGTCAGGTCTGCGGAATCTGTTACACAGCGTTCCACACGCACTACGATTCTGCATCCGTTTGTCACATCAGGGTCATCGCCGGCATCTTTCACCACAACAGATTCTGCATAGAAGCCGCCTGTCACTGTCGATTCCACAGGAACAGAAAGCACTTCTCCATCGGGAAGCGAAAAGTTCACATCCGACAAATCCTCTCCATACAGCAAAGCATGGAATGCAGCTTTTGCCGCCGCAGCAGCGCAAGCTCCGGTGGTAAGTCCTGTATGCAGCGGATAGAAGTCGGGGACAAGGTGCTCCAAGGCTCTTCGCAATCCATGACGTCCGGTCACCACAAGCGGACAAAAGCCGGGAAGACAGACTTTAGGATGGGAGATAACAAAAATCTTTACCCCCATCTGCCGTGCCGCCTCCACTTTTGCCGTAAATCCGCCGGACTCCCCACTCTCTTTCGTTATAATTGCATCGGGACATACAGATGACATGACAGCCATCTCCTCCTCTACGGTAGGAAGTGTCATGTCCATCGCATTGTCTTTGAAATATATCAGATTAGATTCCGGGAAGCCCTGCTTCCTCGCCAGTTCTACACTTTCCTTCCGCGGAAGAATGCGGAAGAAGGTTTCTCTTGTTTGCCAGAAAGGTTTTAACCGGGCTATCGTATTGGCCCCGCTCAAAGCAAGCAGACGTCTTACATCATGAGAAAAAAGTTTTCTGACCGCATCAGCATAGTCGTCACAATACACAGCATCTTCAATCTTGTGTCCGAAGTTTCTCTGCAACCGCACCACCGGTATCTCGGTCTGCAACGACACCTCCGCTATCGTCAAATGCAGATTCTCGGCAAACGGATGTGCCGCATCCACAATGCAGCGAATGTCGTTCTCACGACAGAAAGCAATAATATCCTCTCTTGTCATCACTCCTGACAGCCGCCGTCCATTGTGAAGGGCAATCTGCTGAAGTTCGCCTTTCGTCGAATAAAAAAAGACTCTGCCCGACTCTTCCGCCACTTCAGCGGCAAGTCTCCCTTCCGTTGTTCCGCCAAAAATCAAAAGCATAGCACCACACAATTCTAATCCTTCTTCTTCGCTTTCCTGAATAAATGAGTGAATCCGCCGTCATACAGTTTGCTGAATCCGCTACGGTTGTCAATGGCATCGCCGACAACAATCATGGTGGTCATGTCAAGCGCATTTCCCTCCACGATGGACACCAATTCGCTGAGCTTGCCACGGTAAATGCGCTGCTCCTTCCAAGTGAGCTTGTAACATGCAGCCACAGGAGTTTCCGGAGGATAACACTCCAGCAGTTCCGCCTGAACCTGACGGACTATGCCGGCACTGAGAAATATGCACATCGTTGATTGGGAGCGCGCAAGCAGATGCAACTTTTCCTTATCGGGCATTGGTGTGCGACCTTCACCGCGAGTGAGAATGATGGTCTGCACCTTTTCCGGAATCGTAAACTGTGAACGCAATTCTGCCGCAGCCGCCTGAAAAGAAGATATTCCCGGCGTGATGTGATAGCTCATCCCATACCTGTCAAAAAAATTCATCTGCTCCTGAATCGCTCCGTATATACAAGGATCGCCGGTATGCAGGCGCACGACCAGCAGCCCCTTGTCATAGAAACTCTTCATAAGCTCAAACTGTTCCTCAAGATTCATAGAGGCTGAAGAACGCACCACAGCCCCCGGTTTGGCACAATATGTCAGTTCGCGCGGCACCAGACTTCCTGCATATAAAATCAAATCGGCACGCTGCAAGAACTTCCTCCCGCGCACACTGACAAGCTCCGGGTCTCCGGGACCGGCTCCTACAATCTCGATATGTCCGCCATCCTTATGCTCGGAAGACACAGCAAGCGCGTATGTATAATGTGAAGTTCCATCGGCACAAGACACACCTTTATGTTTCTCTATTATCAGACGCGCTCCATCGGCTCCCGACAAAGCGGCGGCCTCAGCAACTCCGTATGTACCGGTAGCCTCAAAGACGCGCTCCGACGGATTCGGGATGTCCATCTCATTCAAATCCTCCGCAGAATAAATGCACAGCTTGGAAGCCTCGCACAACCGGAGCAGCTCCGACAGCATCGGCTCGTCTTTCTTCAGTTCAATTGTACCAATCGTAGCAATGGAATCGGCAGAATATCCGGCAACCGTAATATCTTCGACAATCTGTTGCGCAGTCTCTTTCGGAGTCTGTTTCTGACAGCCAACACCGAGATGGAGCACAGGAGGGAAGAACTGTAAACATGAGATTGTCTCCATAGTGCGAATGCAAGGAGAAACAAATATCACAAGGGCATAATCGTCTTGTCCGTCAAGAACCAACTCATTCCGTCGGCCGCAAAATGCCTCATAACTCCAAAAGAAATCCACATGTGCAGGCTTTGTCTCCTGCATCATCTTCGTTCCTGCATCCTCACATTCAGCCACCACAGCCGTCTTGCATCCACCGACAAACAGAGCTATCGCATCATTCATCTGCTTATGGGATGCCGTCACCCTCCAGCCATAATCACGCGCAATAGTATCAAGTGCCCAAAGACCGTTATTATCGCTCTGCGTAGTGACAACAGCCTCTCCTCCTGTGACAGAAGCTATGAACCTCGACAGCTCATTCGCTCCGCCTATATGTCCGGAGAGTACGGGAATGACATAATGCCCGGTACTATCTACACAAACGACAGCCGGATCATCATGTTTGTCACTGACCAAGCCGGATATACTTCTCACGCATACCCCCATAGCACAGATAAAAACCAATGCGTCAACTTTATCGAACAACTCTTTCGCGGCATCGGATACGGAAGAAATTCTTTCACATCCTTTAAGCTCGCCTTTATAATATAATGTCACATCAGATTTTTCAGCTTCCCTTTTTATCGTTTCCGCCATTTCCAATGACGATGATGACACAAGTATTATCGCTATCTTTTTCATATAATCATTTTTTACACGACAAAATTACAGAAACTCGTTTATATACGGATGTTTTTTCATGGAAATAATGCAAAGTATCACAGACTCTCTCTGTTACTTAAACGGATGTGATTACAGACTCCTCCGGTGCTCTAAAGTCTGTCGAGAACATCCATATAAAAGACAAAAAATATACTAAGAGCCTGTTTAAAAATAGCTGAAATCTTTTTCTAATGAAGTTTCCGTATCAGTCAGATATTTTCTTTCTTTGAAGTGACCAAACTTAAAAAAAGATGTATCAGACT
>JAJPZU010000040.1 GCA_021204165.1 Prevotellaceae bacterium | reverse complement strand
CCTCCCCTAAGTTAGGGGAGGTGTCGCGTTAGCGACGGAGGAGTCTGTGAATACAACCACTAAATATACATAGAATACACCCGCAAAACATCCACACAACATATTAGGAGTCTGTCGAATACTTCTGCTAATATACAAGTCACACATGAGAAGTCTGTCAAAAACATCCCACTAAACATACATGAGGAATCTGTTGAAAACATTCTGCTAAATAAAAAAACGTTCTGCTAAATAAATATGAGTACTCAGTGAATGCGCCCGCAAATAAAGAACATTCTTTTGTGATTCTGTTGTCGGGCGGTCTCAAAACCTTGATGTTAATTTTGTGGGGACATGCAAAAGTTGTATCTTCGCATTAAAATAATGTGAAGATGAAGTTTCTTACTAAAAAAGAATTGGTAGATTCGCTTTCTGATCCGATATTCAAACTCATATCGGAGACGGCCGATGAGTTGCGGATGGAGTGCTATGTGATAGGAGGTTATGTTCGTGATTTGTTTCTTGAACGTCCGTCGAATGATATTGATGTGGTGGTGGTGGGAAGCGGCATTACCATAGCTGAAGCCGTAGGTAAAAAGTTGGGGCGCAAGGCTCATGTGTCTGTTTTTAGGAATTTTGGTACGGCACAACTGAAGTATAAACATCTGGAAGTGGAGTTTGTGGGGGCGCGTCGAGAAAGTTACAGTCACGACTCCCGGAAGCCTGTGGTTGAGGACGGTACTCTCGAAGACGATCAGAACAGGCGGGATTTCACTATCAATGCATTGGCTCTGTGTCTCAATGCAGACAGATTCGGGGAATTGATAGACCCTTTTCATGGCATTGAGGATTTGGAGGATGGTATAATCGCTACTCCTCTTGACCCGGACATCACGTTCAGCGACGACCCTTTACGCATGATGCGCTGTGTACGTTTTGCCACGCAGTTGAATTTCTATATAGAAGACGAAACTTTTGAGGCTCTGAAGCGTAATGCCGACAGGATAAAAATCATTTCATGGGAACGCATTATTGAGGAACTGAACAAGATTCTGCTTTCGAAATATCCTTCGAAAGGATTTATGGAACTTGAACGGAGCGGATTGTTACAACTGATATTCCCGGAGCTGACGGCGCTTGAGGGAGTGGAGACTGTGAACGGACGTGCGCATAAGGACAATTTCCATCATACGCTTGAGGTGCTGGACAATGTGTCGAAGCAAGATGCCTCGTTGTGGCTTCGGTGGGCAGCTTTGCTCCACGACATTGGCAAACCGAAAAGCAAGCGTTGGGATAATGTGGCAGGCTGGACGTTCCACAACCATAATTTCATTGGCGAGAAGATGGTGCCCAAGATATTCAGGAGAATGAAGCTTCCGCTGGACGAGCGCATGAAATATGTGCAGAAGCTTGTCGGACTGCACATGCGCCCTATTGCAATTGCTGATGATGAGGTTACTGATTCGGCCGTGAGACGTCTGTTGTTTGAGGCGGGCGATGACATTGATGACCTGATGGTGCTCTGCGAGGCTGACGTCACTTCTAAGAATGAACAGCGCAAGAAGCATTTTCTGGATAATTTCCGCCTTGTGCGGCAGAAGCTTGTGGATATAGAGGAGAAAGACCGTGTCAGGAATTTTCAGCCTCCTGTGTCGGGAGAAGAGATTATGGAGCTGTTCGCACTTTCGCCGAGCCGTGAGGTCGGAGTGTTGAAGGCTGCAATAAAAGATGCTATTCTCGATGGTAAGATTCCGAATGAATATGAACCGGCTAAAAAACTGCTGATAGAAGAGGCGGAAAAGATGGGATTGAAGATGGTGGAGAAGTAGGGACGGTTTCTCTGTTTTTTCGGTTTTCGAAGGTTTTTCTGTTTTGAAATGTTTGGAGCAGAACCTCCGTGTAGTCTGCTATAAAACATAAAAACTTAAAAACGAACAGATTTGAAATCTTAAAACTCTTTTATTTCATAAATAATTTGCATCTTTGTGAATCAAAAGAAAACAAAAATTGAACTATAATTGAATAAATCTAATAAAAACAGATGAAACGTTTGACATCATTATTGGCGGGGCTGGCAATGTTTGCCGGTATTCCTGTGGCGGCACAGAAGAGTGCGGCATTGAGCGAGAAGGCAAATGAGACTGTTGCCCTCATTGAGAAGGTTAATGATTATTGGCAGAGCCACAACAAGGCAGAGTGTCGTGGTTTCTGGGACAATGCCGCATATTTTACAGGAAACATGGCGGTGTATGAACTGACCGGCAAGCAGGACTATTTGGACTATGCACTGCGTTTTGCAGAACATAACAAATGGAAAGGAGCTACACAGCAAAACAAGAGCCAGTGGAAGTATGCCACTTACGGTGAGGGTATGGATCATGTTCTTTTTGCAGACTGGCAGATTTGTTTTCAGGTCTATATGGACTTGTATAAACTGGAGCACCGTGCAGAACGTTTGGAGCGTACTCTTGAAGTGATGTGTCATCAGGCAGCCATGCCGGAACGGGATTTCTGGTGGTGGAGCGACGCTTTGTACATGGGACTTCCTATCTTCACCAAACTATATACGATTACGGGCGACCAGACTTTGCTGGACAAGCAGTATGAATGCTTCAAGTGGACGGACAGTCTTCTTTTCGACAAGGAAGCTCAGCTTTATTACAGAGACGCAAAATACATTTATCCTAAAGTGAAGACTGCCTGCAACGGTGGAAAGAGTTTTTGGGCAAGAGGTGACGGATGGGTTCTTGCCGGACTTGCAAAGGTGCTTCAGGACCTTCCGGCAAAGAGTCCTTACAGAGCTTTCTATCTGAAGCGTTTCAAGGAGCTTGCTGAAGGTGTGGCGCGCTGTCAGCAGGACGGCGGATATTGGAGCCGTTCAATGCTTTGCGAGGATGACGCTCCGGGATATGAGACAAGCGGTACGGCATTTTTCACTTACGGTATGTTGTGGGGTGTGAATAACGGACTGCTTGACGCAAAGACTTACAAGCCTGTGATAGACAAGGCTTGGAACTATCTTGTCAAGGTGGCTCTTCAGCCGGACGGAAGTATCGGCTATGTACAGCCTATCGGTGAGAAGCCGGACCCTACACGGACTGTGGATGCTCATTCGCAGGCTCCTTTCGGTACGGGAGCATGGTTGCTTGCTGCTTGTGAATATGTGAAGTATTGTAAATAATAGAAATAAAAAGAAAAGTTGAAGTTTGGGCAAATCGGCATGTGAAGGGCTATGGTCTGTGAAATGCGGGTTTGCCATTCGTTGACACAAAGAATTGGAGTATGAAAGATTTTTTTAAGTATGTACTTGCCACGATAACCGGTCTTGTTGTACTTGGTTTGTTGGCTACAATCAGTTCCGTAGTGACACTATTGGGATTGTCTATGCAATCGACTACAGTGCCGGTGCCTGACAATGCGGTTCTTACGTTGAAATTGAACGGCACACTTGTAGAAAGAGCGGAAGAGAATCCTTTTGCGCAACTGTTTGGTAATTCGGCAATGGAAGAACAAGGACTTGACGACATGCTCTCTGCCGTGCGTCATGCGGCTGAGAATGACAAGGTGAAGGGTATTTACATTGAAGCCGGAGCGTTGTCGGGAGCTACTCCTGCCATGCTGGAGGAACTGCGCCATGCACTTGTTGACTTTAAAAAGAGTGGTAAGTTCATTGTCTCATACGGTGATACATATACACAGGGTGCCTATTATATATGTAGTGTGGCTGATTCTGTGGTCATCAATCCTCAGGGTATGCTTGACTGGAAAGGACTCGCTATGCAGTCTGTCTTTGTGAAAGACTTCCTTGACAAGGTGGGTGTGAAGATGCAGGTGTTCAAGGTAGGTACGTACAAGTCTGCGGTAGAACCGGTCATCCTCAATGAAATGAGCGAGGCGAACAAGGAACAGCTCACTGTCATGAGTGGTGAGATTTGGGACAAGATGACGAAAGCCGTGTCTGAATCGCGTAAGATTTCTGTGGATAAGCTGAATGCTCTTGCTGACACAGCTGTTATGTTTTGCGATGCAGAGTTCTACAAGAAAGAAAAATTGGTGGATAAGCTGGCATACAGTGATGAGGTGCCCGGAATCATTGCAGCGATGATGGAGGCGGAAGATAAGGATGACTATTCTACAATTGGTACTGTAGATATGGCGAATGCTGCCGGCAATGAGCCGAAAAACGAGAGCGGAGACATTATTGCTGTGTATTACGCATACGGTGATATTGTACAGGAAGCCTCTTCCGGCTACGGCAATGCGGAGATTGTGGGCAGTAAGGTTGCCCGTGATTTGAAGAAGCTTGCGGAAGACGAAGATGTGAAGGCTGTCGTGTTGAGAGTAAATTCTGGAGGTGGCAGTGCATACGCGAGTGAGCAGATATGGCATCAGGTAATGAGCATAAAGTCAGAGAAGCCTATCATTGTTTCTATGGGAAGTATGGCGGCTTCCGGAGGATACTATATTTCATGTGCCGCAGACTGGATTGTGGCTGAACCGACAACTCTGACAGGTTCTATTGGCATTTTCGGAATGTTTCCGGAGGCAAGTGAATTGCTGAACGAGAAACTCGGTATCCATTTCCAGAGCGTGAAGACCAATAAATATTCAGACTTTGGCGATATTTCACGTCCGATGAATACCGGTGAGCAGGCTGTGCTTCAGGGATACATCAACCGTGGCTATGAATTGTTTACAAAGCGTTGTGCCGATGGACGTAAGATGAAGCAGGATAAGATTAAGACTATTGCGGAAGGACGTGTATGGACAGGTGTACATGCAAAGCAAATCGGTCTTGTGGATCAGCTTGGAGGTCTTGAGGACGCAATTGCTGTGGCAAAGAAAAAGGCGAAAGTAGATAAATGTACGGTTATGAACTATCCTGAGAAGCCGAGCATCTTTGACCAGTTGCTGAATCAGGCGCAAGGTTCTTCGTATGCTGATGCGAAGATGCAAGAAGCATTTGGTGAATACTATAACTTGTTGAAGCCATTGCGCCGTATGAACGGAAAGGGTTCGGTGGAAGCTTCTGTTCCGTATTACCTGATGTTTAATTTGTAATAATGAAAAAATAGCTGTAATGGAAGGTGACCACATAAAGATATGGGAATGGCTGACACCCTTGTCATGGCTGTATGGCATTGGGGTGGGGATACGTAATGCTTTGTTTGATTGTGGAATCCTGCGGTCGGAGGCATTTGATGTTCCTGTTATCAGTGTGGGCAACATTACGGTTGGAGGTACGGGAAAGACTCCTCATACGGAATACCTGATACGGTTATTGTGCAAACGCTATCAGGTGGCGATATTGAGTCGCGGATACAAACGCAAGTCTAAGGGATATATCCTTGCTACGGATGATATGTCGGAAAAGGTCATTGGTGATGAACCTTGGCAGATGAAGCATAAATATCCGTGCATACACATGGCGGTGGATAAAAACCGGCGGAACGGGATAAGACGGTTGTCCTCGCAGGAGACAAAGCCTCCGGTGGATGTCATAATTCTTGACGATGCCTATCAGCACAGATATGTCAGTCCGGGGATTAACATCTTGCTCATGGATTATCATCGGCTGATTTGTTTTGATAAGCTGTTGCCAGCCGGAAGATTGAGAGAACCGCAGTCGAACAAAAGAAGGGCTGATATTGTCGTGGTGACGAAATGTCCGCTCTCGATAACTCCGATGGAGCAGAGAGGGATAGAGCGTTCCTTGGCATTGTATCCGTGGCAGAAACTGTTTTTCTCGTATTTCAGATATGGAAAATTGTATCCTCTGTTTGACAAATCGAAAGAAGAAATACCTATTGAGTCATTGGGGAATGGTGAACGAAGTGTGATGCTTCTTATGGGAATTGCCTCACCGATGCAGATGGAATATGACATAAGGAAATATACGGACTTCATACCTTTGCATTTTAGCGATCACCATATCTTCGGTGGAAAGGATATAGAGCTGATAGAGGATACTTTTAGAAATTTGTCTGCAAAAGAGCGTATCGTCATTACAACGGAGAAGGATTCGCCACGTCTGATGCACTGTAAGTTGGACGACGAGGTGGCTTCGGCTATATATGTCCTTCCGGTGGAAGTTGATTTTATGAATGGTAAAGCAGAGGATTTTAATCAAATAATAACGGGTTATGTACAAAAAAATTCAAGAAACAGCACTCTTCTTAAAGGGAAAAATGCTGACAAAGCCTGAAACGGCTATTATACTTGGGTCAGGACTTGGCAGACTGACAGAGGAAATTGATATAGAGCAGGAAATTTCATATACAGAGATACCAAACTTTCCTGTTTCAACAGTTGAGGGACATTCCGGAAAATTGATTTTCGGAAAGCTTGGAGGACATGACATCATGGCGATGCAGGGACGTTTCCATTATTATGAGGGCTATTCCATGAAGGAAGTTACGTTCCCGGTGCGTGTCATGTATGAACTTGGCATAAAGAACTTGTTTGTCAGCAATGCTGCGGGCGGCATGAATCCGGCATTTTCCATCGGCGATTTGATGATTATCTGTGATCATATCAATGCTTTGCCTGACAATCCTTTGCGTGGTAAGAATATTCCGACAGGTCCACGTTTCCCGAGTATGCACGAGGCATACGACAAGGCATTTATTGCCACTGTGGAAAATATTGCAGAGAAGAACGGCATAAAGGTGCAGAAGGGTGTATATCTTGCTACGCAGGGACCGACATACGAGACTCCTGCCGAGTATAGAATGTTCCGTGCATGGGGAGCCGACGCAGTAGGTATGTCCACAGTTCCTGAGGTGATTGTGGCTGTTCATTGTGGTATGCGTGTGTTCGGCATGTCTATCATTACCGATCTCGGAGGGTTCGGTGAGGCTGTGAAAGTGACACATGAAGAGGTTACAGCTGCTGCAAATGCGGCGCAACCTAAGATGACATTGCTGATGAGAGAATTGATAAACAGCATGAATTAATTGTATATATGGGTACGGAGATAAGCACAATAGGAGAATTTGGTCTTATTAAGAGACTGACCGAGAACATTGAGCTGAAGAACGACTCGACACGTTATGGAGTCGGTGACGATTGTGCCGTGCTTCAGTATGAAGACGATAAGGAAGTGCTTGTGACGACTGATCTTCTCATGGAAGGAGTACACTTCGACCTTACGTACATGCCGCTCAAACATCTTGGCTACAAGTCGGCAATGGTGAATATGAGCGACATTTATGCAATGGGGGGGACTCCGCGTCAGATGACCATAAGTATTGCTATCGGCAAGCGTTTCAGCATTGAAGATATTGAGGCGTTTTATGAAGGGCTGAGGCTTGCTTGCGATGCCCATGAAGTGGATATTATCGGCGGAGATACTACTTCTTCAAGAACAGGACTTGCCATCAGCATCACTTGTATAGGAGAAGTGGAGGCTGGCAAAGCGATTTATCGCAATGGGGCACACGACACGGACTTGATATGTGTGAGCGGTGATTTGGGTGCTGCATATATGGGACTCCAGTTGCTTGAGCGTGAAAAACGTGTGTACTATGAGCAGCTGAAAGAGTCGAACAAGCATCTTGATTTCCAGCCGGACTTTGCGGGCAGAGAATATCTGCTTGAACGTCAGATGAAGCCGGAGGCGCGAAGAGACATCGTGAAAGGCTTGCGTGAGCGGAACATTCATCCTACGGCAATGATGGATATAAGTGACGGACTCAGCAGCGAACTCTTGCACATTTGTACTCAGAGCGGGTGCGGGTGCTGCATATACGAAGAGCGCATTCCGCTGGATTATCAGACAGCTGTGATGGCGGAAGAACTGAATATGGATGTGACCACTTGTGCATTGAACGGTGGGGAGGACTATGAACTTCTTTTCACTGTTCCTATATCTGAGCATGAAAAGATTGAAGAGATGGAAGGTGTGAAGATTATCGGTCATATCACCAAACCGGAACTTGGATGTGCTCTCATCACTCGTGACGGCAATGAGTTTGAGTTGAAGGCACAAGGATGGAATCCGCTTTCTGAAAAGTGAAAAAGTGTGGCTCTTTTTCTTTTAGATAGATGAATGGGGCTATGGGATTGTAGGAATGTTTCATGTCATTGACATCAATAGCATGATGGCATTTTGCAGCCCCATAGCTCCATTGTTTTTTTGTAAGTTTCAAGAAATAACAGTTGGATAATTATGAAGAATACGTGTTTTTTTATTCTTGCAGCATGGCTGCTTGTGTGTTGTGACAGTTCTGAAAAGAAAGCGACAGCAATTCTGGATGAGGCGAGGGAGGCGGTTGTCTGTCGGCAGTTTGACAAGGCGCGCTCTTTGGTCGATTCATTGCGCGCAGAATATCCTCGGGAACTTGATGTCCGTCGCAGTGCATTGGCTTTCTCTGATACGATTGAAATGGAAGAAGCAAAGGTGATGCTTGCTGAGGCTGACAGCGCACTGACTTTCAAAACGCTTGAGCTTGAGGCTATGAAAGCGGAGTTTGTGCTGGAGAAGAATGAGGAATACCAAACGGTAGGATACTATATGTGTCCGGAGCAGGTGAGTGGAAAGATTCACAGAACGGCATTGCGTGCTGAGGTGAATGAAGAAGGACAGATGTTGCTGATTTCTATATTGCATGGGGTTAAATTGGGACATGACCATATCAGAGTCACTTCTTCTGTGGGAGAAACTTTGGAGACTCCCCGGTGTTTTTCTTTTTTGACCCATTCTGTGCCGGAGTATGAGGAGGAAGCAAGTTATAAGTTGGGTGAAGACAATGGGGTGATAGCATGTATTGCCGGAGATATGGGAACACCTGTTGTAGAATATATTACTCCGGAAGGAAAAGTCTTTAAGACGGAAGTATCTCTTTCCGATGTGGCATCAGTAAGGAAGTGTCATGAATTGGCTATGGCATTTGCAGAGACGGATAGTTTGCGCAATCTGGTTGATAAGATGGCAATGAAAGTCCGTTTCTATGAGAAGAAAATCTCATTAGGCAAATAAGTGCGGCGGATGAGGCTGTCTGGTGCTTGTCAGACTTCATGCGCTATGGAAAATATAATTGAAAACAAAGAGCTTATGCTTGATTCTTATCTTGATATGTCACATCTTCAAGTGACCCCCGAAGGAGTGGAGCGTCACCCTCTCATTCCTTTTCTTCCTGCAAATGCAAAAGTGATATTTCTTGGCAGTTTTCCTCCTCAAAGGAAACGCTGGTGCATGGATTTCTATTATCCTAATTTCATTAACGATCATTGGAGAATAGAAGGGAAAATCTTTTTTGGAGATCGGGATTATTTTGTTGATACAGAGCGCAAATGTTTTAAGCTTGCGATGATAATCCGTTTCTTGGAGGAGAAAGGTATCGCGTTGTATGATTCGGCTACGTCTGTCCGTCGTTTGATGGATAACGCTTCCGACAAATTTCTGGAGGTGGTGGAGCCGACCGACTTACGCGTACTTATGCAGAATATTCCCCACTGCAAAGCTATTGTCACTACAGGACAGAAATCCACAGAGACAGTCTGCAACTCATTGGGAATACATGTCATACCTAAAGTTGGTATGTCGGTTCTGATTCCGGACATGTTTACATCCGAAGGCGAACAGCTGTGCCTCTATCGTCTTCCTTCTTCATCACGGGCTTACCCTTTGTCTTTTGATAAAAAGGTGGAAGCATACGAGAATATGTTCAGAAATGTGGGGCTTTTATAAGAAACTGTTTCTGTGTAATTGCTGTTCAGATAATTGCAAAATTTAGAAACTGTCTTGAAAAACAGGCTTGCATTCTTATTTTGAAATAATTCAAAACTGCTTCTTAATCGTCCGGGATAGACCGTTCATCATACTGATTCACCCACTCATCGGATTTTCCTTGCGGGACGGTGTGTTACAAGGTAATTTTGTGGCAAAAAAAGTCACAAGATTATGCTAAAATTTATCTATTCGACATTCTTCTTGATGTTACTATTCGGGTTTACAGAGAGCCATGCCCAAGGATACCTGAAAGTAGAGCATCTCACTTCAAGCGAGCTAAAAGATGAACTCGGGAACTGTTATGGTAGTGGAGATATGCAGGTTATCAGCGGTGGATATACATTGCCTGTCAGTGTCAAAAGGTTCGACAACGGTCAGTTCCGGTCTTTGTCTGCCGGAATTTCTGCATCATTCGCCAAAATGAAAAACGAGGGCAAAGCTCTTGAAATGAATCCCGACGACCTCATCAATGCCAATCTGAGCCTGTCTTATCTTCTGCCGTTGAGCCGTAAATGGAGTATGATGGCAGTTTTGGGAGCCGGAGTGTATTCCTCGGCAAGCGAAATCACCTCAAAAAGCATTCTCGCCAATGGAGGTGCCGTGTTCATCATAAAGCTCAACGAGAATGTTGATTTGGGCTTCGGTGCGGGTGTCACCAACTCATACGGCACACCGATTGCTATGCCCATGCTGTATTTTAGCTGGCATCCGAAGTGGAAGATGAAATTCCAGATAGACCTTACTAATAGTCTGAAAGTGGGTGCCTCGACCGAATTGGGCAAACTGCGTCTTGAACTTGTCGGTATAGAAATGGACGGAATGTCGGCTGTCAGAAATATTGATGGGCGGTCAAAAATCTATTCTATGGTTATGCTGAAGTCCTGTTTCAGACCTTCATACAGAATCAATAGTCATTTTGGCATTTTTCTTGAAGCCGGCGGCAACTGGATTCGAGGTATATCTGTTACCGACCGCTCACTAAAGGCTTTCTTCAACACATTCACGGAAGAAAACAATGACCCGTATTTCAAAACATCTTTTCGCATGAGCGGAGGCTTTGAGTTTAAATTTTAATAGCCTGTTCCAATGGAAATCACATAGATAACAGGGACAATGAATGTGCCGGAAATGAGCAAAAATCACGCTTGTAATTTCACAGATAGGCTATTAATATGTAATTTCGCAAACAAAACATGAATAAAATGGCAAGATATTTGCTCATAGAAGATGAACGCATAATCTATGAGGATATGAAAAGAATGATGGATAGGTTGCGTCCTGACTATATCCTTGCAGGGTGGGCTACCGGTGTTGAACAGGCCGTTGTGCTTGTTGAGGGCGGTAACATCGACCTGATACTTGCTGATGTACGGCTTTCGGATGGTCTGTGTTTCGATATCTTCAGTCGTATATCAGTAGATATTCCTGTAATATTCACCACCGCATACGATGAATATGCCATCAAGGCATTCAAGGTGAACGGGATTGATTATCTTCTTAAACCTGTCGAAGAATCAGACCTTGAGGCTGCACTATGCAGATATGAACATCGGCAACTGACTCTTTCCGGTTCGTCCGATATGAAAAAGCTTGCAGATGATTATATCGTAAAACCTTGCAAGAGTCGATTTTCGGTGCAGGTGGGTGATTCCTGTATGTCAATTGCGGCTGCGGATGTGGCATATTTCTTCAGTGAGGACAAATACACGTATCTGTGTCAGTTCTCTGGCAAACAGTATATTATCAATTATACGCTTGAACAACTTGAAAAACTGCTTGATGCGAATATGTTCTTCCGCGTGTCGAGAAACTGCATCTTGAATATCGGTGCATTCCAGAAAAGTACACGTTACTTTGCCGGTCGTCTGAGATTATATGTCAAACCGGAATTTCATGGAGATATAATGGTGAGTCGAAGCCGTGTCAACGACTTCTTGAAATGGATTGACGGAACATTATGACAAGAGGAAATACAAAATACATTATTTATCTCATTCTGTCGGTGGCGGTATCCCTTGCACTGCTCGGTTGTATCTACAATGTAATGACGGGAAAATCTGTCGAAGATCAGTTTATGTCCAAAATGATGTTGAACCTGCCGTTGTGTCTGCTGATAGGACTTATGGACGTGGGGATAATCAAAGCTATAGAACGATACTCAGGCATCTGCAATGACATCACGCGCATCCTGCTTGATTTAGGTATTACCACACTTATGTGCATGATACTTGTCGGTTCGCTCAATTATCTGCTTAGCGACAACGCAATCTCTTTAGGTCAAATCGTGAAAAACACCATTCCGGGTGTACCTTGGAACTGGTTAGTCGTTCTCCAGATAGAGATATTCATCAGTCAGTCGAGGCGAGACAAAATTGAGAAGGAAAAGGCTCTATATCAGTTCATGACATTGAAAAATCAGGTTAATCCTCATTTCTTGTTCAACAGCCTTAACACGTTGGCCTCTCTCGCTTACGTGGATGCCGACAAGACCAATACTTTTGCCAAGAAACTTTCAAGTGTTTACCGATATCTTCTCACAACATCCGAAAAACCGAGTGTGACACTTGCCGAGGAAATGGTATTTGTCGAAACATATCTTCACCTTGAGAAGATACGTTTCGGAGACTCCTTGCAGACACGAATCATGATACCGGCTGAAACACAATGCAAATTAGTAATCCCGACAAGTATCCAGATGCTTGTCGAGAACGCTATCAAACACAATATAAACACTGAGCAATCGCCGTTGGTTATAGAAATCACTTCCTCCGGCAACACAATCACAGTATCCAACAATTACCAACCCCGACAGAATGTCAAAGGCAACCGTATGGGACTCCGCAACTTGCGCCAACAGTATTCTCTGAAAGGCAAAGCCATTCACATTGAGCAGTCAGAATCGGTCTTCGCTGTGACATTGCAATTCATTAACGTTTAACGACCTGCAAGATAAAAACAAGGTTGAGTGGTTTGCCATGTGCTGCTACTCTTGACATTAATTTGCATTTATCATCAATTATAGGACTTAAAATTGTATCATAGACTATGGCATTTCGTAAAATGACACCTCGAAACATCCTTGACATAACCGAGCGGATTGATTTCCGCAAATGGTTGATAAATAACTGTGCTACGGAAAAAGAATGCTGGATTGCCGTCAAGCGCGGTAAGACACCGCCGGAGAATGCCTTGTGGTATCTTGATGCTGTTGAAGAGGCCTTATGCTTTGGTTGGATAGATTCGACAGTAAAAAAGGTGGATGGAGTGACACTTCAGCGTTTTGGTCCTCGAACCAAATCAGGACGATGGACTGAACTGAACAAGGAGCGTTGCCGGAGACTTGAATGCCTCGGGCTTATGACAGACAGAGGGCGCGCCGTTTGTCCGGACCTCGATGCTGAATTTGTAATTATGCCCGAAATAGTTGCCGCTTTCAAGGTGCATCCGGTTGCTTGGACGAATTTCTGCGGTTTTCCACCGCTATATCAAAGGGTGAGAATTGATAATATCCAGAGAGTGGTTTCTAAGCCTGAACTGTTTGAAAGTCGGCTTATAAAGCTCATCGAAGCGAGTGAACGGGGTGAAATGATTGGCGACTGGCATGATTGTGAACGTTTGTTGGATTATTAGTATTTGAGTCCACTTCAAAAAGTCCGGTTTTGCGATTTGCAACACATTGAAAATCAAAGGTAAAATTCGATATTTTCGTCAAAAATGGACTTTTTGAAGCTGATTCAGTTCTCTTAGAAGCTGTTTTAATTTTATTTTCAAGTAATTTCGAAAGGTGTTTTCTTTGGGTTGAGGAGAGAGCATAGCGGGCTATGTGACTAACGATACTTGGAGAAAGCAGCCCCCAAAAATCTTTAAATTACCGAAAGACGGTCTTTCGCCAAGTTGAAATTGCCTGTAAAATAAAAATATCTGTGCAGAGAGAAGTTCAAAATTGTGTGGAGAAAAATTTAAAATTGTGCAGAAAGGACTTAAAAACATTGCGCAGAAAACTTTAATCGGCACTGCCGTTTTTATAATCAGCAGTGCCGTTTACAAAATCAGCAGTGCCGTTTTTATAATCGGCAGTGCCGATTAAAGTTTTCAACGCACAGTTTTTAGTTTTTCTCTGCACCGACGATCTATTTTCGGCGCATTGTCCGGATATAATTAGAAGCTGTTTTAAATTTATTTTCGGGTAATTTCGAGAGGAGTTTTCTTTGGGTTGAGGAAGGAACATAGCGGGCTATGTGACCAACGATACTTGGAGAAAACAACTCAAAAACACCTCTCGAAATTACCCGAAAATAAATTTAAAAACAGCTTCTTAATCAGCGGAAGTTATTTTTTTCTGCTTTATCTTTTCTGATATTGTCCTTCAGAAAAGTTTTTCTATTTCATTCATGCTTATGATATGAAAAATGTTTTTACCATCCGGTGTGCGTGCCGGAGCAGGGGATTCAAACAGGTCGGATACCATTTGTTGCATTTCCTTGTCGGACAATACTTGACCATAGACTACAGATACGGAACGTGCCATAGTCATGGCTATGGATGAACGTATTTCTTCTCTGATATTCCCTTTCTTTTCTATGGCGGAGGAAACGATGTCATGAATAAGCTTGTCCGGTGAGATTCCTTCGATGCCGGACGGAACACCGCTGACAGAATAGGAACCTCCCCCCAGATTCGTCAGTTCAAATCCGATTTGTTCCAGTTCCGGCATTATATACTCAAAAAATGTGGTTTCGGATTTTGAGAACTGAACGATTTCGGGGAATAACATGCCTTGCGAGGCTGATTTGTGTCCTCTCAGGTTTTCCATATATCTGTCATATAGGATGCGCTGATGTGCCAAGTGCTGGTCTATCAGGATAAGTCCGGCTTTAGCCTGTTGCACGATATAGCGTCCTTTCAATTGGAATTTCGGCATGGAAATGTCTGCAATGTCATTAGAATGTACATCTTCTTGCTTGTCCCACAGGTTTTGCTGGGTGTCGATGTCTTCTTCTGTCATGAGTGAGATATTTTCATTGCCTGTTATCTTGGACGGAATAAGATGCTGCCCGGAGAGGTCTGCCGAGAAATCGTCCGATGACGGCGCGAACTCATTGATTCTGCTGCTTACGACAGTGGTTGGAGCGGTGTATTCCTTGTTTTCTTCTATATTGAAATTAGGAATATATTTCTCTCTTGAAAAAGAGGATTCCGGCTGGTTCTCACTTTGGTACAGACTTTCCCAATCAGCACTGTTCTGCTGTGCATGGCGGGAAGCTGCTGTTTTAAATGGGTTGTATGTCGTCGTGACAGGTTTGGGCTGCTGTGGTATGGATGGTCTTGATAATCCCATTGCCGGTATGTCCGGACGTCCATCTACATCAAAATCTATCACAGGAACATTGCTGAATTTGCCGAGTGTCTCTTTCACAACGGCTGAGATGACCTGCCATATCGGTTGCTCGTTGTCGAATTTTATCTCTGTCTTTGTCGGGTGTACATTCACATCGATGGTTGATGGCTCGACTGAAAGATAAATGAAATAGGACACCTGTTCGCCTGCCGGAATCATGTTTTCGTAAGCATGCATCACCGCGCTATGGAAGTACGGATGACGCATATAGCGTCCGTTTACAAAAAAGAACTGGCGTGCTCCCTTTTTTCTTGATGATTCGGGTTTGCTTACATATCCGGAAATCTTTACGAGTGAAGTTTCCGCTTCTATGGGAAGCAGTTCTGTGTTGATTTTTTTTCCGAATACATCAACGATACGTTTGCGCAGCGATGACTGAGGCAGATTATACATTTCTCCGCCATTGTTGTATAGTGTGAAAGATATGTCGGGATAAACAAGGGCGATTCGTTCAAAGTCTGTCAGTATATTGGACAGTTCTGTTTGGTTTGACTTTAAGAACTTGCGTCTGGCGGGAACATTGAAGAAAAGATTGTTTACGGAAAAATTGCATCCGCTGGAACAGGCTATCGGTTCTTGCTGCTCTATTTTTGAACCGGAAATGCGTATGAATGTTCCAAGTTCGTCATCTTTTCGTCTTGTCTTTAATTCCACTTGTGCTACTGCCGCAATGGAGGCTAATGCTTCGCCGCGGAAGCCCATGGTGGTCAGACTGAAAAGGTCTGACGCCTTGATGATTTTTGATGTAGCATGTCGTTCAAAAGACAACCGTGCATCTGTCTCGGACATACCTTTTCCGTCGTCGATGACTTGTACACATGTTTTACCGCCATCGACAATTAATACTTGTATGTGTTGTGCATCGGCATCAATGGCATTTTCCACCATTTCCTTTACGATGGATGCCGGACGCTGAACTACTTCTCCTGCTGCTATCTGATTGGCAACAGAATCAGGCAGCAAATGTATAATATCATCCATGAATAAAACTTTTCAGAAAAATATCTCTCCGGTGTAAAGCCAGCGCATCACCAAAAGCAGGACAATGATAGCAGCAATGAGTACTCCGTATGAAACAGGCTTACGTCCGCTTTCTTTGCGCCGTTTAAGATGTTTTGTGGCTCCTACGAATTTTCCGCGTATGTCTTCGGGTGTGAATTCTTTTGGAGGCAGCATGCCTAAATCTCGTTTGGCTTTTTCTTCTATCTGAGCGAGCTTTTCTTTACGCTCATCATAGTAAATGTAATTATGTTGGAAGCCGCGAGGCTTGTTCACTCTGAAAAAATTCATACTTCTATGGTTTTGTTTTGCTTGTTGTTTTATAAAAAAGTAGTATAATGAGTATGAAAAGACGCTTATTTTATGTCTTTTAACTTTTGGAGCGGAACTTTGCGTGTTTGGGTCTTCTTCAAAATATTCTTTTCATCTTTGCCGCGCCATTCAAAGATGTCATCTTTGTCTGTCGGACGTATATAGTCAAACCACGCAAAGTTTTGTAGATAGCGTTTGTCCGAAGGAACCATAAGCGTTGGATACATTTGCCCTGTTGATGCGGGCATCCATATCTTGACCACTTTCTTTTTCTCCATATAAAGTTTGAGTTCTGTGGTTTCTGTATAGTTCATTCCTATACGGCTGCCGTCGTCTTCGTCCATAAAATAGGCTACATACACATTGCCTTTAGCTTCGTTATGCTCTATCTCTCCATCTTTGAAATAGCAGAACATTTCTTTGCTTGCGACCTGATTGTATGACACAGAATCTATTTTCTCTATGGTCATGGCCTGATTGATAATGTGAATCCAGTTGATGGTGCTGTCATTATTATAGACTCTTATCTCTTCACCGAATATCTGTTGGGATTCGTTCCATAGAATAGGCTGACCGTAAAGGTATGTGCATGAATCTCGTTCAAGGCTTACAAGAGAGTCACATACGGCTTGTACATCTGTGCGGAACATGCGTACTTTGTGATAGGCATGAATATTACGATATACAGAATCCGTATTAAGATTGAATGTGAACATCTTGAGTGTGTCGCCATGCACATAAAGGGTGTCCGGACTTGAATATTCCATAACCACAGCACTGTCTGTGGCTACAGCATTGCCGGTGTTTTCTTCATACTGGCAGTAATTTCCTGTTAAGGTACAATAGTTCTCGTCATCTGTCAGAATTACATTGCCAAAAGCTTCGTCAATACCTGTATTCTTGTCACTGTGAAGACTGTCGCCGACAATCTTACGCATATCCTTTATGATATATGAACGATCAAGCAAATATGCTTTCCCGTTCTTTGTGTCGTATGTTCCCCGATTGCCATAGACAAATGTTCCGTCTTTTGAATTTATATTGGTTGGGGTTACGATACGTGCAATCTCTGTGTCACTATAGTAATACAGAGTATCTGAAATGAGAGTGAACTGTGGATTTGTAAGCTGTACGTTGTCTGTGAAGAACGCTTCATGAGTGGAGGGTGTGTATTGCCCCCAGTCTGATACAAGCACATTGTCCCCATCGTATAGTGTGCCTCCTTCAAGATACATTCCTACACCATATATTCTGTCATAATCCAGATTTTCTGTTTCAAGACGAGTCTTTTTGTGATCTAACCTGACATTGCCACGTGCGTGTGCCTGCATCTCAAAACCTTCATAGAACAAGGTGTCACTGATGAGTGTCAAGGTATCACCTTGTACCATTTTTACGTTTCCGAATGCATCAAAAGAATTGTCCTCACGATAGAATTTTGCACTGTCACAATAAAGAAACACTCCGTCGTGTTTGAGACTTACATTTCCGACAAGGACTTCTGCACGAGGGTCTTGTTGGTTTTTATAGAGAACATCCGAATGCAGAAGATAAATCTTTGATTTGTCTTCATCTTCTGGAGCTTTTTCTTTATTGGTATATGTCCATGCAGTACAAAAACAGAGCAGATATACGAGGCAGACAAACTGCTTCACATATCTGTTCAATTTATGTTTGAAATATGCTGATATTGACACAATATTAATAGCTTATTGTTTTATTTTATCCAACCTGAATATTTGAATTCACAGTTTTTCCATTCATCATTTATGTGGATATATGTTGTCTTTTGCTTTTCTTTAATCCAATTCTCAATTTTCTCAGAACTGAGTTTTTCAAGGACAACGTCTTGCAGGAGCTGGTAGTCATCGGCCATTGTGGCTCTGTGGCCATTAATTTTGTTTTTCAACTTGACTATGGCTACTACTTCCTTTCCGCGCTTGTCAATCATCACAAACGGTTTTGATATTTCTCCAATATTCATGTTGGCAATCACTTTCGCCACTTCTGCCGGAAGATCTTTCATTTCAAATTTTGAGGTGCCGTCTTCCTCATTGACCATGATTCCATAATTGTTTCGTGTATCTTTGTCTTGAGAAATATAGGGTGCACATTCTTCAAATGTGTACAGATTACGTCTTAACTCGTCTGCGACAGAATCCATAAAGTGTACACTCTTTTCTATTTCTTCATCGGAAACACGCGGCTTGCGTAGAATATGCCTTACATTAACTTTGTCACCTCGTTTTTCAACAAGTTGTATAATATGAAAACCATATTCTGTTTCAACTATTTTGGACACTGTTTTTGTGTCTGTAAGATTGAATGCCACATTGGCAAACTCCGGAACAACTTCTATTCGTCCGATTAATCCGGTTTCTCCTCCTCTTTGTGCCGTACCTTTATCTTCAGAATAGAAGATGGCAAGTGTGGAGAATTTTGATTCACCGGAATTAATTCTGTCTGTATATTCTCGAAGTTCATTCTTCACTCGGTCTATTTCTTCTTGTGATATGATAGGGTTTTGTACAAGTATTTGTACTTCTACCTTTGTCGGAACGAATGGGATGCTGTCTTCCGGCATATCCTTAAAAAACCTTCTCATTTGTGCCGGTGTGACTTTAATGTTGGATACGAGTTGTTTACGTACTTCTGTAACTAATTTCTCATTACGTATCACGTCATAGAGCTGTTCACGTATCTGTGTAGAAGTTTTACCAAAATATTCTTCCATCTTTTCTTTTGAACCGATATTTTGGATAAGATAATTAATCTGTTGATCTACACTCTGAAAAATCTCGCTTTCTGTTACGTCAATACTGTCGATTGCAGCTTGATGTAGAAAAAGTTTCTGTATAGCCAATTGTTCCGGTATGGTGCAATATGGGTCTCCTTCCCAACGTTGTCCGCGAGATTGTCCTTCAATACGTGCCATCTCTACGTCTGACTTTAAGATTGCTTCATCGCCCACGACCCATATCACCTCATCTATAACATTGTTCTGGGCTATTGCGGGAGAAGAATAAAACAAAGTCTGAAATACTACAATTATGTAGAATATAAAAATGCCAAATCTCATTTGACGGTCAATTTATAATTTTATTAATGTTTATTTACTGTGGATAATACCGATTCATCGACTTCAACAGTATATTTTTTGTGAAGCGACTCAAGCCATTGTCTTTCAAGTTCGTTCTGGTAATCTGTGGTCACTTGTCCACGGACATCTTTGTATGATAGTGGCTTTTTCGCTTTATTGCCATATACTCCTGTTGCCGGGAAATCTTTTAAGGGTTTGCATTCACCTGTTTTGAATACAAAATAATCAATATTGGAGTTCTCGCCTTGTTTGTATATGCCGCGTTCTATACGAACAAGCTTTGTAGAGTCATTGTTGAATTTTGAAGTGAGTGTGGTTGCCCATTTGTCTTCGTCAACCTTCTTCAATGCTTTCTTGGCTTGGTCCAGTGTGGCTTCGTCTTTCGCATGAATGATTATTCCGCGGAAGCGTGGCTCTTCCCATGCGTATTTTTTCTTGTTGGCAGAGAAATATGCTGCTAATCCCTGTTCATCTTTTGCAGCTTTGTCCCATACCTGACTTTTGCTTATTTCATACATCAAAGTTCCGTCATAATATTCTTGTGACAGATTCTTCATGTCAGAATCACTTTCTTGCATCTTTTCAATAAGGCTATTGATTACTTCGTCACGGGTTTGTCCGTTTGTCCGAGAAAGTGAGTCTATTAGGGCATTAGCTGAAGCTTCTCTGATTCCACGTGAGTTCAAGAATTTCATGATTGCATCATGATGGAACTCATACGATTCAAATGGATGACGATCTGTGAGTTTTATTATGTGGTAACCGACTGAAGTTTTTATTGGTGCTGACATTTCACCTTTTTGGAGTGAATATGCGGCATTTTCAAATTCCGGAATCATCATTCCTTTTCCAAATTCACCAAGTTCGCCACCTCGTTGTGCGGAACCTTTGTCTTCAGAACAGGACTTGGCAACTTCTGCGAAGTCTGCACCGTTCTTTAATACAATATAGATTGAGTCTATACGCGCCTTCGCCTTTGCCTGTTGTTCGGCAGTGGCATCTTGCCGCAGAAAAACAAGGATGTGTGAAGCCTTTAATAAATCCTGACCAGCAAATCTTGCCGCTGTATTTTCGTATGTTTTTCTGGCTTCTCTCTCTATGAAGTTACTGTCAACAAGAGTAGGGAGAACCATTTGTTCTTTATATCCGCGCAACTCTTTACGTATGCTTGGAAGCGTGTCAATTTGTGCTTCTTCGGCAGCAGCCACTTTGAGCTTAAAGTCTATAAACAAAGGAACATAGTCATTGACGTCTTTTTTGTCAAGTACTCCATCCGCATTGTTTTTATTGAAAGAATATTCAAATTCGGAACGTGTAATAGGTTTCCCGTTTATCTTCATGAGTATAGGGTCTGTTGTTTGCGCCATGACATTGAAACTTATCATAAGTGCAGCAACAATGAAATTTCTTCTCTTCATATTTTCCTGTTATTTGTCTTATTTTTATTTGTTTCGTATCTCAGTTTCGGGTGCGAAGTTACTCAAAAAAAAGCAAAAAGCGGTTGCCGTCTATATTGGCAACCGCTTCTATAATAGTTTTTTAACAATTGAAAAGTAAATACTTGTGATTATTACTGTGGACGACTGTAATTTGGAGCTTCACTTGTTATTATAACTTCATGTGGGTGGCTTTCAAGTACACCCGCATTAGTGATACGTGTGAATTTGGCATTGTGAAGTGTGCTTATGTCATTTGCACCGCAATATCCCATACCGGAGCGTAAACCTCCAACAAGTTGATATATAACTTCTTGTACAGTACCTTTGTATGGTACACGTCCTGCAATACCTTCCGGTACAAGTTTCTTTGTTTCTGCAACTCCGGACTGGAAATACCTGTCTTTAGATCCGTTTTCCATTGCTTCAAGTGAACCCATTCCTCTGTACGACTTGAATTTACGTCCATTGAACAGAATCGTTTCTCCCGGAGCTTCTTCTGTACCTGCAACGAGCGAACCAATCATCACGCTGTATCCTCCGGCAGCAAGTGCTTTGACCACATCACCGCTGTAGCGAAGACCTCCGTCTGCAATCAGAGGAACTCCTGTGCCTTCAAGGGCTGAAGCTACATCGTATATTGCGGAGAGCTGTGGCACTCCCACACCGGCAACAACTCTTGTTGTACAGATTGAACCCGGACCGATTCCTACCTTTACCGCATCTGCACCTGCTTCAACAAGCATTTTGGCAGCTTCGCCGGTTGCAATGTTTCCTACAACAATATCCACATTCGGGAAGTTCTTCTTTGCTTCCTTTACTTTTTCTATGACAAATTTAGAGTGTCCGTGCGCCGTATCTATAACAATGGCATCAACTCCCGCCTTAACCAGTGCTTCCATGCGCTCAAAAGTGTCAGCTGTTACACCCACACCCGCTGCTACACGAAGACGTCCTTTGGAGTCTTTGCAGGCCATTGGCTTGTCTTTAGCCTTTGTGATATCTTTGTAAGTTATGAGACCGATAAGATGATATTTTTCATCTACCACAGGCAGCTTCTCTATTTTGTGCTCAAGAAGAATCTGAGAAGCTGATTCAAGATCTGTCTGCTGATGAGTGACAATAAGATTTTCGCTTGTCATCACTTCGTCTATAAGCTTTGCATAGTTGCGTTGGAAGCGTAAATCACGATTGGTTACAATGCCTACAAGAACATTGTCATCATCTACGACCGGTATGCCTCCGATGTGATATTCTTCCATCATGTCTAAGGCATCTTTTACCGTTGAGCCGCGTTTGATAGTCACAGGATCATAAATCATGCCATTCTCTGCGCGCTTTACAATAGCAACCTGTCTCGCCTGTTCCTCTATCGACATGTTCTTGTGAATAACTCCGATTCCCCCTTCTCTGGCAATGGCTATAGCCATAGGAGCTTCTGTCACTGTGTCCATTGCGGCTGTGACAAAAGGAATCTTTAACTCAATGTTTCTTGAAAACTTAGTTGTGAGTGAAACTGTTCTTGGAAGAACCTCCGAATATGCTGGTACCAACAGCACATCATCATAGGTCAATCCTTCCATTACGACTTTGTCTGCAATAAAAGATGACATATAATTAAATTTTATTGCGTGCAAAGGTATGTATTATTTGGAATATACGAAAGTTTTTTTGCAGGAAAGTGTCGTATGAATTTTATGGAGGTGTCTCTTTGACCATCATACAAAAACAAAACAAGTACGCTCACGGAATACATGGAGATATTCTCATGAATGTACTTGTTCTGCCATTGTTCGTCGGCATTTTACAAATAGTCCTTAGACAATATATAAGTTAATTTGCCATTTCAGAGATAAATTTTATTCTCACCAAACGTATTTCATCCTCTGTGTAGTCTGAGTCCAGATTATCGAGTGCCGTATCAAGATTGTCCGTTTCACTTTCACGGAAATATTCGTAAATATCTTCAATACGGTCATCGTCCATCACATCCTCGAGGAAATAGTCTATGTTAAGTTTTGTCCCGCTATAAACTATGGCTTCCACTTCATCAAGCAACTCGCCAAACTCTATGCCTTTTACCATTGCAATGTCATCAAGAGCCACTTTCCTGTCTATACTTTGTATGATGCTTACTTTCAGTTTCGACTTGTTTGCCACAGTGCGCACTCGCATGTCTGTAGGACGTACAATGTCGTTTTCTTCGCAATGCCGTTTGATGAGTTCGCAGAACTCTTTTCCATACCGTTTTGCTTTTCCTGAACCTACACCCGGGATATTCTGCAACTCTTCGATATTCACAGGATATAGAGTTGACATGGCTTCGAGTGATGCGTCCTGAAATATGACGTATGGAGGCACCTCCAGCTTTTTCGACAACTTCTTGCGCAAGTCAAGAAGCATGGAGTAGAGCACTTCGTCTGCAACTCCCGTTCCGCCTCCTTCCGGAGCGTCTTCCGGAATTTCGTCAAAATCGTTGTCCTCTACAATCATAAACGATACAGGCTTTTTCAGGAATTTCTTGCCTTCTTTCGTGACTTTCAGCAGACCATAGTTGTCCACGTCTTTTCTGATGTATCCTGCAATCATTGCCTGTCGGAGAACAGCATTCCACATTTTTTCTTCTACGTCAGCTCCTGCACCAAAGTCTTCCAGACTGTCGTGCTTATGCGCCAATAATGTCTCCGACTCATTGCCTCTCAGCAGGTCTATGATATAATCTTCCTTGAAATTTTCTTTTACTGCAATAATGGCTTTTAGAGCCATTACCAAATATTCTTTTGCTTCCACTTTCTTTTTAGGATGTAAACAGTTGTCGCAATTTCCGCAGTTATCCGGTTCGTAGTTTTCACCGAAATAATAAAGAAGTAGTTTGTGGCGGCATACAGAAGATTCACAGTATGAGGCTGTTTCCTTTAGCAATTGTCGTCCTATGTCTTGCTCTGCCACAGGTTTGCCCTCCATGAATTTCTCAAGTTTCTGAAGATCCTTGTTGGTGTAGAAGGCTATGCAGTGTCCCTCTCCGCCATCGCGTCCGGCTCTTCCCGTTTCCTGATAATATCCTTCGAGGCTTTTAGGTATATCATAGTGAATGACAAAACGTACATCCGGCTTGTCTATACCCATTCCGAAAGCTATTGTGGCTACGATTACATCTATACGTTCCATGAGGAAGTCATCCTGCGTGGCGGAACGCGTAGCAGAATCCATGCCGGCATGATATGCTGCCGCCTTGATTTCATTGGCTTTCAGTATATCTGCCAGTTCTTCCACCTTTTTCCTGCTGAGACAGTATATGATACCACTTTTCCCGGCATTGGATTTGATATATCTTATTATGTCCTTGTCAACGTCTTTTGTCTTTTGCCGTACTTCGTAATACAGGTTCGGGCGGTTGAAAGACGATTTGAATTCCACTGCCGTCGTGATACCCAGATTCTTCTTTATGTCTCCGCGTACTTTGTCCGTAGCCGTAGCTGTCAGTGCAATCACTGGAGCATTGCCTATTTCATTAATGATAGGGCGTATGCGCCTGTACTCCGGTCTGAAGTCGTGTCCCCATTCCGATATGCAGTGAGCTTCGTCAATGGCATAGAATGAAATCTTGATGGTGCGAAGAAACTCTATGTATTCTTCTTTCGTCAATGACTCCGGAGCGACATACAACAGTTTGGTGCGTCCGGCGACAATATCAGATTTCACTTGTTCTATACAAGCTTTGTTGAGCGATGAATTTATGAAATGGGCTATGCTGTCTTCTTCACTTATATTCTTTATTGCATCAACCTGATTTTTCATCAAAGCTATGAGAGGAGAGATGACAATGGCTGTCCCCTCCATCAACAAGGCCGGCAGTTGATAGCATAAGGATTTTCCTCCTCCAGTTGGCATAAGAACAAAAACATCCTTCTGGTCAAGAAGGCTGTTGATTATAGCTTCTTGATCTCCTTTGAATGTGTCGAATCCAAAATAAAATTTCAGTGATTCTTTCAGTGATTTATGCGCCTTCATAATTCTTTCCGGTTATAAACTTTTGTTTGCTCGTAACAAAGTTATACACGAATCTTAAATCCGCAAATATTTCGGTGCATTTTTTTCGGAAAAACCGTGTTTTTATTTTTGTTATCTTTTTATTCTTCTCTTTCTTTGAGAACCTCCATATTTGCCTTTTCTATTTGTTTTTTTGCAAAGTCGATATCCACTCGATACGATTTGGTGCGTTTGGATGGGATTTCATACATAGGCTCCATCATGATAGCTTCGACGATAGAACGTAGTCCACGCGCTCCAAGACGATATTCAACGGCTTTGTCAACAATGTATTCCAGCACATCGTCGTCAAACGAAAGTGCTACACCGTCAAGCTCAAACATCTTTATATATTGTTTGATGATGGAGTTTTTCGGCTCTGTCAGTATGGAGCGCAGTGCAGCTCTGTCCAGTGGCTCAAGATGGGTTAGTATAGGCATACGTCCGATGATTTCCGGAATAAGTCCGAAAGACTTTAAGTCCATCGGTGCTATATATTGCATCATGTTCGCCTTGTTTATCTGGGCACTGTTTCTTGAAGCTCCATACCCCACAACGTGGGTGTTGAGCCTTTGGGCAATGCGCTTTTCTATGCCGTCGAATGCTCCTCCGCAGATGAAAAGGATGTTCTTTGTGTTCACCTGAATAAATTTCTGTTCAGGATGCTTGCGTCCTCCCTGTGGCGGGACATTGATGATGGAGCCTTCAAGCAGTTTAAGCAGTCCCTGTTGCACTCCTTCTCCGCTGACATCGCGTGTGATGGAAGGATTGTCGCTTTTACGTGCTATCTTGTCTATCTCGTCGATGAACACAATACCTCTTTCGGCGGCGGCAACATCGTAGTCTGCCACTTGCAACAGGCGCGACAAGATGCTTTCGACATCTTCTCCCACATATCCGGCCTCTGTCAGAACAGTGGCATCAACAATAGTGAACGGCACAACCAACAGCTTGGCGATTGTACGGGCAAGCAGTGTCTTTCCCGTACCCGTACTTCCAACCATGATGATATTGGATTTCTCCAGTTCTACGTCGTCGTCGCTTCCCGGATTCTTCAACCTTTTATAATGGTTATATACAGCCACAGCCATAGCCTTTTTGGCATCGTCCTGTCCGATAACGTATTTGTCGAGATATTCCTTTATTTCTTTAGGCTTGGGGAGTTTGTCAAGATTGAAAGCCTTGGTCGTTTTCATGTTCTCGCGCAATATCTCACTTGCCTGCTGGATACACTCGTCACATATATTCCCGTTGATGCCGGAAATGAGTAAGTTCACATCTTTTTCAGCACGTCCGCAAAAAGAACATTTTCTATATTCCTTCATTTCCGTTTTTATTTCTTTCTTGCCAATACCTCGTCTATCATACCATATTCTTTTGCTTCATTGGCTGTCATCCAATAGTCGCGGTCACTGTCCTGCCATACTTTGTCGAAAGGCTGGTGTGAATGTTCTGCAATGATGGTATAAAGTTCTTTCTTCAACTTCTGTATCTCGCGTGCTGTTATTTCTATGTCGCTGGCCTGTCCCTGCGCTCCTCCCATCGGCTGGTGAATCATGACACGGCTGTGCGGCAGGGCTGAACGCTTGCCTTCCTGACCTGCCACGAGGAGTACGGCTGCCATTGACGCTGCCATGCCTGTGCATATTGTCTGCACATCGCTGTTTATGAACTGCATGGTGTCGTATATGCCCAGACCGGCACTTACGCTTCCGCCCGGAGAGTTTATGTATATGCTGATGTCCTTGCTGTTGTCAACGGAGTCGAGATAAAGCAGCTGGGCTTGCAGCGTGTTAGCGGTATAGTCATCTATCTGAGTGCCGAGAAAAATGATGCGGTCCATCATCAGGCGTGAAAAAACGTCGAGTTGTGTTACATTTAGCTGACGTTCTTCAAGAATGTAGGGATTGAGATAGCCGGCTTGTGATTTGATAACATCATCAAGCACCATACTGTTCATTCCGATATGCTTTGTGGCATATTTCTTAAAATCGTCTATCATAATTGTCTTGCTTTTATTGTTTTGAGCGGCAAAGATATAAAAAAGTCGCAAGTATAAGGTCATACTTGCGACTTTTTAGGTTTTTTAATGTTGAATGTTTATTCGTTCCCTTATGGTTGCTGCTTATTCAAACATCTTGTTAAATTCGTCAACAGTCACATTCTTCTCTTCGAGTGTTACCTTTTCTTTGAGCGCAGCACCCAACTTGACTTCTATACATCTGTCTATCAGGTTGTCCACAGTCTCTCTCTTCTTCATCATTTCCTTTACGGAGTTGTCAAGATATTCCTCCGGAATGTTGAGCATACCATACTGTGCGAACTGCATTCTTGTCACTTCCTTGCCCATTTCTATCACATCGTTGTCGTCAACCTTGATGCCGGCCTGTTCAACAAGCTTCTCCTTGATGAGGTGCCAAGTGAGTTCTTCGATGTTTTTAGCATAGTTCTCTTCAACTTTAGATGCGTCCTTTGCGTTGGCAAGCAAGATACGCTTGAGTTTCTCATCCGGGAATTCAAGTGCGCCGACCTTTTCCTTGAGATAGTTTTTCAAGTCGAGGATGAACTTATAGTCGCTGTCCTTCTTGAACTGGTTGACAATGGCCTCCTTGATTTTTGTACGGAACTCTTCTTCCGACTTAACTTCTCCACCCGGATATACGGCATCGAACAATTCCTGATTCAGCTCTCCCGGAACGAAACGTGTGATTTCGTTTATCTGGAAGTTGAAGTCGCCTTTATAGTCAGCTGCTTTCTCTTTCTCTACCTTGAGCAATGAAGATATTTCCGTTTCGCTGTTGTCGTATGCAACAGAAGGGTTGAACTTGATTATGTCGCCGACCTTTGCTTCTGCAAACAAGGCTTTCTGATCGTCGTTCTTGAAATACTTAGGCAACATGACCACTGCTTCTACGCTCAGACCTTCTTCTTTAGAGTTTCCTGCTTCGTCAAGCTCTGTAATCACACCCTTCACCATGTCGTTGTCCTGATAAGACTCAACCTTGTCATAGCTGCCGCCACGCTGACGGTACATCATGATTTGGTTCTCGACCATATCTTCAGGTACTTCCACATTATAGTAGTTGAGCTTGTCTTCGCTTGTGAGTTCCACTTCAAATTCCGGCGCGAGAGCGATTTCAAACTTGAATGTGAAAGTCTCACCTTCTGCAATGTTGATTCCGTTGTTCTCCACCATTGGGAGCGGTTCACCAAGCATGTTCACCTTGTTTTCGCGGATATAGTTGTAAAGACTTTCCTGAAGAACCTTGTTTACTTCTTCTGCGATGATGGATTTTCCGTACTGCTTCTTTATAAGTGCTGCCGGAACTTTTCCGGGACGGAATCCCGGCATATTTGCCTTTTTGCTAAAATCCTTGATAGCCTTTGCCACATTTCCTTCATAGTCTGCCGGCTCTACAACTGCCGTTAGCACAGCGTTCAATTTGTCTGTATTTTGCAATGAAATATTCATTCTTCTGCAATGTTTTTATATATAAATTCTGTTTTTTGTTTTTTATCTGTTGTTGACAATGTGCCTGTGCTTTTTTATGCGCTATAAGCACTATTTCGTGCAAAAATACGATTTTATCAGCTATCAGCCAATTTTCTGCACTAATTTTAAGATTTTATTACACATATAGTTGGATTTTTGAGCAAACAATCTAATTTTGTGCTCAATTTTATTTTGAATATATGTGGGTGAATAGACTTCTTTTGTGGCTTTGTTTGATGATGGGGGAGGCTGTCTGGATGTGTGCCGACAGCCAGATTCCGTTCACAGTGATGTCCTATAATTGTGAGAATGTGTTTGATACGTGCCATGATGAAGGGTATGAAGATTATGAGTTCTTGCCGGAAAGCGGCAAGCGATGGAGCCGTTCCCGTTTCTACCGTAAGTTGAAGAACATTGGCAAAGTGGTGATGGCCGCGGACTCGGTTCGCCCTGTCGATGTGGTTTGCCTTCTGGAAGTGGAGAACGACAGTGTGATGACTTGGCTTACCGCACGAACTCCGTTGCGGCAAATTGGCTATAAATATATAATGACAGAATCGGACGACCCTCGCGGCATAGACATTGCACTGATGTATTCACCGTTCACTTTCCATCCGGTTGAGGTACGCCGGCTTCGCCCGAAGATGGATTTGCGCACCCGGGATGTCCTTTTTGTGTCCGGAACGGTGTGCAGTGGCGACACGCTGGATTTTTATGCCGTGCATTTGCCCTCGAAACTGAGCGGATTGCGAAGCGATGCAACCAGAGCCGCAATAGCGGAATGGATATGTGCCGATGTGGATTCCGTGATGCGTGTGCGCAATAAGCCTTACATTATTATAATGGGCGACTTTAATACTACAGCCGCTTCATCTGTTTTCTCAAAAGTGATGAAAGCGGAGAATGCGGGAAAGGCCGGTGAGTATATGCCGTATTCTCTGTACAATCTCATGGCGGGGCGAAAGCCCGGGTCTTATAAATACCGCAATCAATGGAGCGTCATAGACCATATTGTTGTCAACGGCAATTTGCTTGCCGACACCTCTTCTGTCCATACTTCATATGCTTCTTCCGGCATTTTGTCTCTTCCTTTCCTTTCGGAACAGGATACTGCGTATGGCGGTTTGCGACCGAAACGTACATATCGTGGATTCAAATATTCTGATGGTTTTAGCGACCATTTACCTGTGTATGCTCGTTTCTCCATTTTGACACATTGATTTTCACCAAAGGCGAGAACTTAACATTTGAAACATTTGTTCCGTTTCAGCACATTGAATCTATAAAATATGCAGACAAGTCGCTGAAAACATATTGTATGTGCAGAGAAAAACAAAAAACAGTGCGCTGAAAACTTTAATCGGCACTGCCGATTATAAAAACGGCACTGCTGATTATGTAAACTGCACTGCCGATTATATAATCGGCAGTGCTGATTAAAGTTTTCTGCGCACTGTTTTTAGTTCCTCTCTGCACCATTTTTCATTCCTCTCTGCACAGATTTTTTTATTTTACAGGCAATGGCAACTTACCGAAAGACGGTCTATAGTAATTTTTCGTAGTAAATTAAAACTGCTTCTTAATCAGTTGTAGTTATTTCTTTTTTATTACCGGCATATTTGTTTTGTCTCCTTGCTTTCCTATATTCATATATATTGGCAGATAGAGAAACACTCCCACCAGCGACATTAGCAGACCGCCGATAGTGCCGACCGCTAAAGGAACCCAGAATCTTTCTTGGGTGTCACCCACAATAAAGGGAATAAAGCCAAGAATGGTTGAAAGTATAGTGAGCAATATTGGAATGATTTTTATATTCCAAGCTTTCAGGTATGCTCTAATTGGTTTGAGAAGCGGATGTTTTTTCCGTATGTCCTCATATTCGTATAGCAGGTATATGGCTGCATTTACGGTGATGCCGCACAATAAAACTATTGCGGCGAAACCTCCTTGGTCAAAATTGAAATTGAATAGCCAGAATGTGAGTAACACTCCTATAATTGATGTCGGAATCACAAACAATATGGCAAATGGTTTGCGCAAAGAATTGAACAGAACGCTTGAAACAAGAAATATGACGGCAACCACAACCCCCAATAGCATGTATTGCTCGTGCGTTCCTGTCATCCAGAAATTGTGGTTGTTTTCAGCTGTAGCTTCATATCCCGGTGGCAGTTGCTTGTTGAATTTGCTCAATTCCCTTTCCAGCACTTTTGCCCCCATCTGATAATTTCCTGTGTATTCATATTGAAGGCACAATTCATAACATTGATTATATTTTACCACTTCTGACGCTTGCGGCATAACACCAATATCTGCAAGATTGTATAGTTTGAATGTTTTATTTCCGGACTGCAATGGGATATACGACAACTGCCATGTGGTGTAATCTTGTGCAAGTTTGGAAGACAGAATTATGTTTTCGTTGTCTCCATCATCGGAATAGATGGAACCGCAATGTATGTCGCGAGAAAATATTCCATACATAGAAGAGTAAAGTTCTGCCGGAATTATATTTCCCTCTGCCAGTCTGTCGGTCGAGACATCGAAAAGAAACTCCCGGTAGTCGTTCTTATAGCGTTCAAAATGTGAACTGATAAGTATGTCGTGTACGCGTTTGTGAGAGTCCAGTCTGTCTTTAAAAATCTCACAGTATTTATATAGTTCGTCGTAATTATATCCTCTTAGCTTGACCTTGTAAGAACCGGCATGTTCATAGATGTTGTTGCTGAATCCCAAATCTTCCAGTCCGTAGATATTCCATGAGCCTCCGCCTATTTCAATGACCCATGAGGTTATATCCGACTTTAATCGGTAGGGATAGTCGGTTGACTGATATTCTTTGGGAAAATAGATGTCGATAGAGGCGCGATAAGCATTGTGTATGGTAGTCTGAAACATTCTTATATGCTTATATTCTTTTAGTTTGCTCTCCATTTTACTTACAAGCCGGTCCATTTGTGCAAGAGTACTGCCGTTGGGCAATGTGGCGGTAATGTGCAGAATGGTTTCACCTTTATTGTCTAAGTGGCTGTTGCTGAATACATTCTCTGTGAATTGCTTCCATGTGCCGCCTAATACAGTATTTACCACCGGACGTATATTCCTTTTATAGTAGTCGCTGCCAATGGTTTTATTGTACCATGCGTGCCATCCCTTGTTGTCCTCCATATTCTCAGGAAGAAGAAGCACCGGTAGGCCAAAAGCCAATACGAGTGTGATGCAGGCGATAATCTTGTGTCGAGAGATGAAATGGAGGATAGTTTCATATATCCGCGTTGCCCGGACTATTATACGCAATGTGGTTCCTGCATGTCGTTTGCGCTTCCCTAATTTTACCATATTGATGGCAGACGGAATGAAGAATAGGGATACGATGAGAGATAAAGAAAGGTTTATGATTACTACAATTGCAAAATCCTGTAACTTGTTCTTGAGTTCTTCATCAAGAAAAAGTACGCTTCCTAATGCTAATATGGTGGTAAGTGTTGCCGCAAGAACAGGCATGTATGACTGAAGGTTGCGATGATGCAGGATGTGGTTGATCATCACAATGGTATTGTCTATTATGAGACTTAACGATATGGTTATACCTGCAAGACTGTACGGATGTATGTCAATCTTTCCAAAGTAATATATTATTACAGCAGCAAGGATGTTCACAGTGAGACTTGTCGCTACTAATAGGGTGTATCGCCATTGACGTGTGACAAGCAGCACAAAAACCAGTAGTATTAACACTGTCAGTCCACAACGGAAGTAGATGTTTTTTAGTTCATCGTGTATATATGTCGTTTCGTCATAATTTATATGCACCTCATAGTTTGCAGGCATTTTGCTCCTTATTTCCTTTACTGCTTTCTTGATTGTACGACCGAGTGTGAGCCGATTCGCATTCTCTTCTGCGGTGATGGACAAATATACGGAATTGAGTCCGTTTATGCGGTAATAGCTTTGTGGAACAGTCTCTACGTGTTGCATATCCACCAGTTCAGACATTCTTAGCATCTTGCCGTCCTTATTCTTTACGAATATTTTATCCAGAGGTATGTAGCCGGTTGTATGCAGTTCTTGTGTAACCATGGTCTGACACCATCCTTGTTGCGTATTGACTTCTCCTGTAAATTCTGTATTATAGTATGATTTGATTGCATTTTGGATATCATGGTATGTCAACCCGAGCACATCCAACTGATGAGGGTCGTAAGTAAGTCTCCATTCCATAGGAGTTGCGCCATAGACGTTCACTTTCTTTATGCCTTTCAGCGAAGAAAGTGCAGGCTGCAAATATTCTTCCACCTGTTTTTGTATCTGCAATGCCGGGTACGGTGCATTTATGGTGTAAACGAGAAATGGGGATGTGGCATTCTCGTCTGAAGTGTTCACACTTACTTGTGGATAAGTGGTGTTTGGGGGTAAATCATTCCATGCCTGTCGGACAATGGCTGAAGCTTCGAGTCGTAGTGCGTCAATGTCAGCATGTTTATCCAAATCTATTTTGATACCGCCGCCACCGTTATACGAACATGAGCTGATGCCGCTTACTCCTTTCATACGTGCCAATAGTCCTTCCAGTTTAGAGGTGACTTCCATTTCTACTACACGTGCAGAACTGTTTGGCAGATTAAAACTTATAGTTAGCGACGGTGTATAGTGCAGCTGACTGAACCTTACAGTAAGTGAGGGTATTAGAATTGCTCCTATCAGTGTAAGACATAGAAACAAGACGATTACAGAGAAAGATGAAGCTTTTTTTATCTGTGTATCCGGCATAAATAATCTTTGTTCATTGTATCAAATACTTTTGTTTCTATAGGTGAACCAATATAACAATGGTATGATGAAAAGACTGACCAGTGTACCGGTTGTCATGGTGATAATCATGGTCAGAGCGAGTGGTCTTTGAAGCTCGGAACCAAAATCATTGGTCATAAGCAGTGGTATCATGGTAAGAATTGTGGTAAGAGACGTCATTATGATGGAACGGAGGCGACGTCTTCCGGCTGTGTGTATAGCTTCTATAATGGGGATGTTGTTTTTGCGGAGAGTGTTGATCATGTCTATCTTCAGAATCGAATCATTAATAATGATACCGCAGCTGACCACAATGCCGATGGCACTCATCAGGTTGAGACTTATGCCGCATATTGTCATGAAGCAAAATGCAATGCTTACGTCAATAGGGACTTCTATAAGTACGATGAGTGGCTGTATGAAACTTTCGAATTGGGAAGCAAGGATAAAATACATCAATAGCAACGAGATAAAAAGTACGGCAGTCAGTTCTTTCATTATTTTCTGGTTTGAGAAGAAAGAACCGGAGAAGTTGGCGGACCATCCGTCTTTGTTGTTGGACAAGAGTTTCTCTATACCGTTCACTTTTTCTTTTACATGGTTTGTTTTTGCAAAAGTGAAAGATACGAAATGGCCTGCGGCATCTGCTGTAATCGTTTTTAATTTCTCTGTATATGTCTGTGTGACAAATATACGGAGAGGTACATGATGTTGTTCCTTGCGGTTTTCTGTAGATGGAATTGTAACAAAGGTGCGATTTAAGATTCCATCCAAATTTTGTTCTTTCCCGGCAATTACAACCGGATAATAGTCTTGGAAGGAACGTAATGTGCCAATATTGTTTTCACGCATGGCAGTCTTTAATGACGCTATGATTTCATCATGCGTAATTCCATACATTTGCATACGCTCATAGTCCATGGTAAGGCAGACTAAGTTTTCGTGAGCCGGTATAGAGGATGTTTCTCTTGTCACACGATTGATGTCTTCGTGTATTTTCTTCAGTGATGGCAAATCATATAGTTTTTTCTCTGATTTGTTTTGCAGTTTTACGATTAAGTCCGGCTCTTCTGTGTCAAAGATATATTCGAAAATATTTTTGGGCTCTTTGTAATCAGTTATTGCTGAAGGGTAATTCTTTTTTATTTCCTGTTGCAACATTTGTAGCAAGGTTTCCAGTTCTTCATTGTTTTCTGTGCGTACATACAATTCTGCTTCTGTGGTAGAAACAAGCTTCTTTTCCAGAAGAAATTGTTGAACTCCAATATGAGTATAGGTTTCATTGACATGTCCATGACAGAATGCCATCAACTTTTCCATACGTTTACGGTTCTCGTCCAAATGAATGTTTTCATTCCAGTCTATATATACAGACATTTCTGTATGCTCGGTCTTCGGCATCTTTTCTTTTGGCAGGGCATTGAAAAAATATATGCACAGCGGTAATGTGGATAGTATAAAAATGCAAACAACTTTTTTATGTGCAAATACTCGTTCTATATTTTTGTCGTAGAGATTGACGAGTATGGCATTTTGTTTCTTGCCGGTAAATCTGCATGATTTGTGTATGAAGCTTTTTAAGAAAGCTGCTTTTTTAATCCGTATGTATGTTCGTGGCATGAATACAACTCTGTATAGCACAGGAAGCAGTGTGATACTGATGACGTATGACACGATGAGTCCTATTGCAATAGAAAGTGCTTCGTCGTAGAATATATCACCTGCTATGCCACTGATAAATATGAGTGGGAAGAAGACGGCAATGGTAGTGAAAGAAGAAGACAACATGGGAGTTATCACTTCATTTGTCCCTCGTACACAAACATTGTATATATTGGAAGCCTTGCTGTGATATTGGGAAATATTCTCTGTTACGATTATCATATTGTCAATCATCATGCCTTCTGCAAGTATCAGGCCTGAGAGGGAGATTATATTTAACGATATATTGAACAGATAGAATAGTATAAAACAAATCATTGTCGCTACAATCATGCAAATGCCGATGATTATCGGAGAGCGTATATCACCCATAAACAGAACTGCCACGATTAGGATGAAGATAAATCCTAAGGTAAGATTCTGTCGTAAGTTGGTCTGTGTATAATCAATCAGCTCCGTTTGTTCCCGGCAGGTATTGAAACAGATGTCAGGATTTTCATTTTTCAGAGATTGTATCGTGGAATAAAGAGCCGACTTCATGTTTTCCATGTTTTCGTCAGCTTGTTTTATTATCGCAAGACTCACACAACGCTTTCCGTTATATAAGGAAAGCCCGGTCTCGGCAATTGGGGTCATACGCACGTCTGCAATATCTTTTAGTCTCATTATGCGGTTCCCGTGCCGCAAGGGCATGTTCTCCACATCTTCCAAAGTGCGTATAATTGTTGAAAAACGTATATTATATTCATAATATCCATCGCGTATTGTCATACTGGCCGGTTCCACATTGGTATTATTCAACATGTCCTCGATATTCTCCGCTTCTATCCCCAAAGCTTTCATCTTGGAGTATTTGGGCAATATCTGTACTTGGCTATGCACCAAGCCGGAAACGTCAACCATCGCCACTTCCGGCAGTTGTTCTATGCGGCGACAGGCTATGTTCTCTGCAAATTTGCAGAGCTCCAGAAAACGGTCTTCACTGTCTATCGTGTTTTCCGGAGACTCTTTCAATGTCAGATTGAGGTATAATACAGGTATGTCCGTTGCGCTTGCCTTTATAACTCTTGGCCGCTGTATGCTTTTGGGAAGAAAGTTCATGGCTATGTCTATCTTCTCATTTACCTCTATAAATGCAAGGTCTATATTGGTACCATGCTCAAAACGTAAACTTACGATTCCGGAACCGTTCCGTACTTCACTGTTCAAGTTTTCGATGTGTTCAACTTGTCTCAATTGGGTACGCAACACCTTCACAACGCTGTTGTCCAGTTCGGATGCAGACATATTATTATTTGTCACCTGTACTGTTATCTCGGGAATCGCAATATCCGGCAATAACGATACAGGCAACATTTTATATGTTATTATACCTATGATGGAGCAGGCCATGCACACCATAAATACAGCTATGGGACGGTGTAAAAGGAATCTTACCATTGTTTATGTCGTGAAGTCAAGAACAAAACTTTAGCGGGTTATTTGCTATATTTTTTTAAGATTTGTTCTTATCATCTTTTGCTTTGTAAAAATATTTGTTGACAATGGAGTCAAAATATATTTGTTGAATGTGGGAAGTAGTCTTACTGGGTATAAACAAATCTGAAATCTGCAAAGAACTGTCTAATACACAATAATACGGTTTATTCCAATCTTCGATGGGAATAGGTAAATCCCTTGCGTTTAATACTTCAAAAGAGTCTATGCCATATAGCATCATCTGTGAGTCCAACATTTTATTATTGAAATATGAAGTGACAAACAGTATGTTTTCTTTTCCTATATCACCAATATGTTCTTTCATTTTGCTGATGGAATAACTAATACAGCTCTCACAGTCCAGTTCAGAGAAACGACATATCAATATCCTTTCTCTTTCGTTGCTGAACAAACTTCTTAAATCTATGCTATTGCCGTCTTTATCCAAACATGTGACGGAGTCCAATTTCATACTGTTGTTCTGAAACCCCGCCTCCATATTTTCTTGCATTGACATTGCCTGTTCCAATTTAGGCTGCAATGCCTGTAAATATAAAGACTGGGTTTCTTTATATCGTGAGAAATAGAATAGCGTAACAATGTTTATGACGGCTAAACTAATAATCAGAATAATCAAGTACTTTTTCATGGAATCAGAAATTCTGAAGATTGAATAGAACTATGACCGGGTTGTCTTCCTCTTGCAGGTTTTTCATCGCTTCCTTGCTTTCAGGTGATAATATGTCGCTATTCGACAGTAGATTGTCATCTTTTCCCTTGTAACAAACAGATACAAAACAGTCTCTGTATGTACTTATAGGAGATACTGCTGCTAACACTTGATTCTTGTCAACCTGTGCAGACATACCGCCAATTATATGTCCAGTTTGCTTGTTGCGGTAAATCACAGATTGGATTCTACGATAATCATTTCGCAAAAAGAAGGCATGATGAGTGGTGGTTTCTAAATATTCTCCTATGAAATAGAAGTAGTCGTTTTTTTCTAAAGCGTCTGAAAACTCATTTCCTTGGAGGCTCCAGAATTTTTCCGGCAGTTTCCAGTCCTCATAATCCATTATGTAAGTCGCTTTCAATCTGTCGCCATTGACATATTTATATATTGTATCATTGCTGTTTTCCGTAACCTGAATACCGTTATCATTTGCATATAAATAATTATAGCCTGAATAGTTCGCTTTGTTGCCGGGATAATAAAGAGCGGCATACTTGACAGCAAAATCTTTGTCTGTCACTAATAAAGTTTTGTCTCTAAATTCATCTAAATGACCGTTTCCTTGCCCATCCAATGTCTTGAAAATATATCCGTTAGGGAGAACTTCAAAACTATAAAATCCGAAGGGCAACTTTCGTTGCTCGATGTATTCACCGCTTTCTGTGTAATAAAGTATAAAAGGATGTTGATATGCCAACAGTTGTCCCTTCTGTTTGTCGAATGCCACTGCTAACAATCTATATAGTTCACCCGGACCTTTTCCATTTGGAATACGTCGTATGAATTTTCCCTCATGATTGAAAATAATAATACCACCTCCATTAAAGTTGTCGTATATGTATATATTCTTGTCTTCAACTATAATTTTGTAAACATTTCCTACAAGGCTTTCCTTTGTCGTTTCAAGAGGAATTACACGCATGTCTTTCACCAATGAAGTGAAATCGTAATTCTTGCAGTCAACGCAAGAGCTTATATCAATATGCTGGACTGAATCTTTATCAATCTTCATGACTTTTGTCTCACCAAGGTGTAGCGATTCTATCTCAGATTGAGTATATCTTCCATCTTTTGTGTTTTGGCAGCATACTGTTAAGACAAGGACAATAATTAGTGTAATAAACTGTTTCATAATATAATAAAATTGTTTTTAATTCTAAATATCCATTGGCTGATATTCTATGTCGCATCATGCTTTTTCTGGCTATACAAAATAGATATTAGCCAATGGAATGTTTTCTGTATATGATATACTAATTCATGTGCATGAATTTAACATGCAACTTCTGTACAATTTGTGTTTCCGTAAGGGCAGACAATTTCTTTTCTTCCGCTTGGATTCGTCTGTTCATGAGAACCGCTACCTCCAACTTCAACATTTGTATTTCCATTTCCGACTCCAATCGACCCACTACCGGAACTACTTTCTGTTGACGGACATGGTCTCATCATTTCTCTTTCGTCTTTTGTTAATCCCTGTGACAGCCACTGTTCCCACGAATTCCATTCTGTGTCTGAAAGTGCCTCAACATCTTGCAGTGTCAAATCAGACAAATCGTCATTATCATTAATAGTTTCAAAATTGACGTATGCAAATGCTGCAATCATTCCGGCTACACCTATGCCTATTAATTTCTTATTCATACTTTTTTCTGTTTTTTATTTTGTTTATAATCATTAATATATGGTTGACTTATCAACCTGCTTTTTTATCAGACATTCTTATTTCCTCTTGTTTTGTCACCTCCTTTCTTTTTTAATTTATAACTCCATATCATGATTCATATTCAAGTTTCCGCTGACAATGACAGTATCTCCATTTGAGAGTCCTTCATATTTCTTGCTACGCGGAACTACCGCACACGAATCACTGTTTTCTGTGAGGATTTCCACATAATTCCATTGTGCTTTGCCGTCAACTTTCGTAAAGACTACATTTTTTCCTGCGCGAATGACAACTGCACTCTTTGGTATGACCAGACAATGCTCTTGTGGATGACGAAGCACTACATTCACGTTCATTCCTTCCAATATCTGACCGTTATTCTTCACCAAGGCTTTCACTTTCATCATTCCGTTGTTTTCTATATATGGATTTATTTCTGTCACGGTGCCCCATAGAGGCTCTTGGGGATTTTCGTCTGCAAATGGTTGTATCATGACAGCATTGCCTTTTTTAACAAAAGACATTTCGCTTTCCAGTACAGAAAATAGTACTTCTTGGTATCTGTCGTCCATGATATAGCAGAAAGTATTGTCGGGAGAAATCATGTTGTTCTCTTTCGACGTTATATTGGCTATCACCCCGTCAAACGGAGCTATAAGCGTGGCTTCATGCAAATCTTTTTCTGCCATTTCGTATGCAATAACAAACTTGTTGTATCCACTTTTTATTTGTGCCAACTCTATTTCTTCGGCAGGAATGTCCGACAGCGTGTCTATTGAATATCCGCGCCCGATAAGTATATCTAAGAAATCCAATTTACTTTGTAGCATATTATTCTTTGCTTGTGCAAGTAAATGTTCTAACCGGTATGAATCAATTTGTGCAATTCTTTGCCCTTTATGCACATATTCTCCATTTTTCACCCAGATATGCGCTATGCGTCCGGATGTTCCGAAATGTAGTTCTGCCGAATGTTGTGCAACTGCTTTTCCATTACTCGCAAGTTCCTTGTAGAATGTCTTTTCACTCAGTACCATAGTTTCAATAGGTTCATCCGCATATCTGTCAAAAGCAAGGGCACTGTCATTATTATTTATGTCGTCAGAATGATTCTCGTGTCCATTATTGTCACAAGAACCTAAAAAGCAGACAGCTGCAAATAAGCATAATGTCAATACTTTTATACTTATAGAAGCCGGTATCGCCATAAATATACCATTTTTAGTTATTTTCATAAGAGTTTTCTTTTTTCACACACCGATTAGATTTATTCTTGTCCGCCAAAATTAGCGGAAATATCTCTAACAGAATGTCCCAAAAATGTCCCATCTTTATGTGTAACACTTTCTATTAACATTCTTTAGGGGAATTTGCAGGATAAAAGCTCTTTTTTGCAGTTCTTGTTTGAGAAATTACAGCCGTATGATGGATACATGTAATAATTCTCATGTGTTATGTGAGACTTGCTGCTAATTGAACCCGGTGCAAAAGTAGTGGAAATCCAGTGATTTGTTTGTAGAATTTTTGTAGAATTTTCACGGGATTTTGTAGAATTTTTGTAGAAATTCTGTTTCAGGAGGTAGAAATATCGGTATCAGGTAGAAAAATACGTATTTGTATGCCCAAAAGGTGGAAAAATACGTATTTTCTTCCATTCTTCCGGTTTTATGTGAGTGCATGGCTTTATGTGAGCATATCTTATGAAATAGGAACGACTTCTAATTCCAAACTATTCAAGAGTGTATTAATTTTATACGGACAATGCGCTGAAAACACACTGTATGTGCAGAGAAAAACTAAAAACAGTGCGCTGAAAACTTTAATCGGCACTGCCGATTATAAAATCGGCACTGCTGATTATGTAAACGGCACTGCTGATTATAAAAACGGCAGTGCTGATTAAAGTTTTCTGCGCACTGTTTTTAGTTCCTCTCTGCACCATTTTTCATTCCTCTCTGCACAGATTTTTTTATTTTATCCGCGATTTTTTTGGTTAAGAATCTGCTCTTGAAACTATATGCCTTGTCTTGGAAAGACTATTAAGAAGCTCATGGCATGAACAGCGAGCAAAGTAACTTTGGTGGGATGTTTTAGACAGGTGTTTAGCGGGATGTATTCGACAGACTCCTCCGTCGCTACCGCGCCACCTCCCCTAACTTAGGGGAGGAGCCTATATACCATAGCGGAAAAGCCA
>JAJPZU010000180.1 GCA_021204165.1 Prevotellaceae bacterium | reverse complement strand
TGACGCGTGCCAGAGGGCTTAGGATTTTAACATTTGGCAAAATCAAAAAGTAAGTGTTTTTAATTTAAAACCGTTGAACCGTAATTGAATTTACTGATTTTTATGTCATTCTGTCAAAATGGAATACCCCTCAAAAAAACGTATTCAAAAATTTTTTTATGGGAAGTCGATTTTGGCTGTGAAGATGTAGAGATTTAATTATAGAGAAGTCGCCTGAAGCTTTGTGCATCGCAGTTGTTTTAGGGCTGTATCTATCCAACTGCCATTTACAAGGTTTCAGGCGACTTCTCTATGGTTGACCGGCTGTGGCAACGCTGAAATCAGAGTTGCGAACCGTTATATTTATAACAATGTAATGCTTTCTTTTCTTCGTATGTCTGTCGATGATGAACCTATATATATCGTGAATTTACCCGGCTCGGCAGTCCATGTCTGTTGTTTGTCATCGAAGAATTGAAGGTCTTTGTCCGTAATGTCGAAGCTGACAGTTCGGCTTTCTCCGCTTTTAAGCTCTATCTTTGCGAACTTTTTGAGTTCTTTTTTCGGACGCATGACCGAACATTTGTCATCTCCTATATATAGTTGTACTACCTCCTTCCCGTCGCATTTTCCTGTGTTCTTGACAGATATGGAAACTGTGACTGAGCCTCCGGCTTGCATGGTTGAGGACGAGAGTGTGGCTTTGCCGTATTCAAACTGAGTATAGCTCAATCCGTGTCCGAAAGGAAACAGTGCCGGAATGTTTTTGGTGTCGTACCAACGATACCCCACCAATATGTCCTCTTTATATTCCACTTTCTTTCCGTCTCCCGGATAAGTCTCTTGTCCGAAACTGTTGGCCCCGCAGTCTTCGAGTTTTACAGGGAACGAGAACGGAAGCTTTCCGCTTGGATTCACTTTTCCGCTGAGTATGTCGGCTACGGCCGGACCCGCCTCACTGCCGAGATACCATGCCTGCAAAATAGCCGGCATGTCTGCAACCTGCGGAAGTTCTACGGCATTGCCGCTCATCAAAACTGTGACCACTGCCGGATTGGCTTCCAACAGGGCTTTGAGCAGCTCCGGTTGTCCGAATGGCAGACCGTAGGCGAGGCGGTCTGCATCTTCACAGTCCTGATGCTTATTCTTGTTGAGTCCTCCCACGAAGATGACGAGGTCGGCTTCACGTGCCATGCGTGCAGCTGTTTCGCGCAAAGAGTCGGTTAATTCGGCCGGTACTTCCTCCACTCTGTCGTATAGCGTTTTTCCCGGTGCATATCCTCGGGTGTATAGAATCTTGTCGCCATAGATTTCTTTTAGTGCAGCAAGTACGGATGTTTCGTGCTGCACTTTCAGTTCTGACGAACCGCCTCCTTCTGTCAGTCGTCTGGTGGCATTGTCTCCGACAACGAGTATATGGCTGTACAGGTTTCCGTTTATCGGCAGAAGCGGAGAGGGGTGGTTTTTCGGCAGTCCTTTCTTGGAATTTTTCAGCAACACGATTCCTTCAGTGCCAATCTTGCGCGCCACGGCGGAGTGAGCCGCATAGTCCATGTTTCCGAAGGGTTTGCGAGTGTTCATCGCAGTGCGGAATATCAGTCGGAGAATACGTCTTGCCTTTTCATCTACGGTTGAAACCGGCAGTTCGCCTTTGCGCAGCAAATTCAGGTAGTCCGATGCAAGATAGCTTTGGTCGAAGGTAAAATCGTCAAAGTCGATGCCTTTGTCCTTTCGGCGGGCCGTCCCCATTTCAATGTCCAGACCGTTGAGCGCGGCTTCACGGGTGTTGTGAGTTCCGTCCCAGTCCGACACTACGGCTCCGTCCCAGTTCCATCCTTCTTTCAAGATTTTCTGTAAGGTCAACGAGTTATGGCAGGCATGAGTGCCTCTAATCTGGTTGTAGGCACCCATCAGGCTCCAAGCGTGGGCTTGCTGTACGGCAGACTTGAAAGCCGGAAGATAAATTTCGTGAAGCGCGCGGTCGCTGACCTCTACATTGATACTCCAGCGATATTTCTCTTGATTGTTCAATGCGAAGTGCTTGACGCAACATGCCACACCGTTCTCCTGCACACCTTTTATATATGGTACGCACATCACGGAACTGAGATAAGGGTCTTCGCCCATGTACTCAAAGTTGCGCCCGTTAAGCGGAGTGCGGTATATATTGACTCCCGGTCCGAGCAATACATTCTTGTTTCTGTATCGTGCTTCTTCGCCGATGGCTTTTCCATATATCCATGCCATTTCCGGATTCCATGTGGCGGCAAGGCAAGTCAGCGCAGGGAAGGCGGTGCATGAGTCGTTTGTCCAGCCCGCTGTTTTCCATTGGCTCCAGTCCATCTCTTCCCGCACACCATGCGGGCCGTCACTCATTTGCAGTCCCGGAATACCGAGACGCGGCACTCCCCATGTGTTGAATTTGCTGTTTGCATGGCATAGAGCCACTTTTTCTTCCAGAGTCATGCGGCTGATGGCATCGCTTATTCTTGCCTCCATCGGCCGGTTCTCGTCCATATAGGTCGGCAGCTGTGCTTTTGCGCCGATGAATGGGACAAAAAAGGATATTGCAACAAAAATACTCTTTGTCTTCATAATGTTTTAAGGTATAAATAATTGAAGGCAAAGATAAGGGAAAAATATAATACAGTGAAATGATAGCCTGATATATTGGAAGACAGATAATCACACTATCTCATTCTTCACTATTCTGTTTCGATGTTTTCAGTGCATTCCGATTGCTTAGTGAGTTTCTCTCCCAGAACACATCATCAGTGTAGCCTTGTATGGTGGTGTCGTGGTCGGCTTTTTGCAATCTTTTTACAGCCCAACGGCAATACTCTTTGTCGATTTCAATGCCGCAGTAGAGCCTGCCCAGTTTTTTTGCGACAACCGCAGCCGTGCCGCTTCCTAAGAACGGATCGAAAACCTTGTCGCCGGGGCGGGAGGAGGCAAGAATCAGCTTGGCATAGAGCTTCTCCGGCTTTTGTGTCGGATGGTCTGTGTTTTCCGGCATCGACCAGAAAGGAATGCTGATGTCGTCCCAGAAGTTGGATGGGTAGGTCATGCGGAAGTTTCCCTCTTCGGTCTCCTGCCAGTCTTTCGGCTTTCCCTCCACTTTGTATGGAGCTATCACTTTTCGTTTCATCATGACTGCGCTCACGTCAAAATAGTAGTCGTGAGGGTCTTTCACGGCAAACCAGATGTCTTCCATCCCGTTCTTCCAGTTCGACTTTGCCCCTCGTCCTTTTTCGCGCTGCCATGAGATTCTGTTCATGACTGTGAGTTTCTCTTCCATCACGCGCTGCATGGAAGACGAACATTTCCAGTCGCCGCACATGTAAAGAGAACCGTTGGGAGCCAGTTTGTCGCATACCTTGTAGAACCAGCTGCGGAGATAGTCCTCGTAGGCGTCTGACTTCATGGCTGAAAACTTTCTGCCGTGGAAATCCTTGTCAAGATTATAAGGAGGGTCTATTATTATCAAGTTGAAATATTCGTCCGGAATATTGTCCAGACAGCGGCAAGTGTCTCCATTGATAACCATGTTGTCATGGAAATCCTTTTTGATGCTCTCGCCTGAATATACGCTCCGGTCCAGAATCTGTATTTCATCCTCAGAAACAGTCAAAGTCCTGTTTCTTTCGGCTCTTGTTCTTTTTTCTGCCATTCTTTTTTTCGTTCTCTTATATTTCTGCAATCTTGTAGCTTCCTGCTTTTGCCTTTATTGTTTCCTGCAATGTCTCCAACGGCAGTTTCTCTTCTGCAAATTCGATGATGGCTATGGCGGGGCCGAGAGTCACAGACGCGCTCACACCGGGCAGACTGTTCAGTGCTTCTTCTACATGGGTGCGGCAATGGTCGCACATCATGCCTTCCACGCTATATACGCCAACCCCATTTGTCAATGCAGATATATTGGATTCAGCCTCTTCTTCCATCCGGATAAACTCTACGGTCTCCGCTTTGTCATTTGCAGTAATGACTTTATATGGGTGAGATATATCCGTATCCGGAATATGGCATGAGTCAGATTCTTTTTTGTGATAAATCTTCTTGCGCTTGAGTCGCAGACTATTCAATACGACACTTACGCTGCTCATTGCCATTGCCGCACCGCCAATCATCGGGTTGAGCAGGAATCCGTTTACAGGATAAAGTATGCCGGCTGCCACAGGCACGGCAATGAGGTTGTAGATGAATGCCCAGAACAGATTTTCGCGTATGGTGCGCACCGTATGTTCAGAGAGTTTTATGGTTTCTGCTATCTTCGTCAAGTCCGATGACAATATCGTAATCATGGCCGCATCAATGGCAATGTCGCTGCCGTTTCCCATGGCTATGCTGACATCGGAATATGCAAGAGCCGCACTGTCGTTGATTCCGTCGCCCACCATAGCCACCTTGTGCCCTTGTCTTTGCAGTTCTTTGACGAAAAGAGCTTTTTCTTCCGGCAAGACTCCTGCTGTCACATTCTTTATGCCCACCTGTCCGGCAATGGCTTTTGCCGCCGCCTCGTTGTCGCCGGTAAGCATGTAAATGTCGATATTGCGTGCGTGCAGCAGGCTGATTGCCTCCGCGGAACTCTGTTTTATCCTGTCGGTTATGGCGATGACGGCAAGTGCCTGACGTTCATTCCCGAACCAGACAATGGTTTTCGCCTCTTTGGCCCATTGTTCCGCCTGTTCGGAAAGTTCCTCCGAAATCTCTATCTCGTTCTCTGTCAGCAGTTCTTTTCTTCCGACGAAATATACTATATGGTTCACGATGGCTGTGACTCCTTGTCCCGTTATGCTTTCAAAGTCCATCACATCTACTTTCTCGTCGTAAACACTTAAATCATGCACAATGGCTTGTGCAAGCGGGTGCTCCGACCGCTGTTCGATGCTTCTGAGGATGGAAAGAGCATGTCTTTGTGCGTTGTCATCTTCGAATTGCAACGATATGACTCCGCTGACTGCGGGCTTGCCTTCAGTTATCGTTCCGGTCTTGTCGAGCACAATGCTGTCAATCGTACCGGCGGTCTCGATGCTTTCTGCGTCTTTAATCAGAATGCCCCGTTCCGCCCCTTTGCCGATGCCGACCATGATGGCTGTCGGGGTGGCAAGTCCGAGGGCGCAGGGACAAGCTATGATGAGTACGGTTATCATGGCGAGCAGACCGTGGATGAATCCCCCTTCGGGAGCAAACACAACCCATGCGATGAACGACAGTACGGATATGCCCATGATGGTGGGTACAAACACCGACGACACCTTGTCCACCACTTTCTGCACCGGAGCCTTGCTGCCTTGGGCTTCCTGTACATGGTGTATTATTCTTGAAAGCATGGTCTCTTTTCCCACTTTGTCCGCTCTGAATCTGAATGCTCCGTTTTGGTTGAGAGTGCCGGCAAACACTTTGCTGTCGGGCGATTTATGTACTGCCAACGGTTCTCCGCTCAACATGCTTTCGTCCACAAATGATTCGCCGCTGACGATGGTTCCATCTACGGCAATCTTCTCACCCGGACGTACCGCGATAATGTCCCCTCTGCGTATGTCGCTTATCGGTACAGTCCGTTCTGTTTCTCCGTCAATGACAGTCACAGTCTTCGGTTGCAGTCCGATGAGTTTTCTTATCGCATCCGATGTGTTGCGCTTGGCTTTTGCTTCGAGCAGTCTGCCCAGCAGGATGAATGCGATAATCATGCTTGCCGACTCAAAATAGAAGTGCGGCTGTATGCCGTGTGAAACCCAGAAATTGAAGAAAAGTAGGTTGGACAAACTGAAAAGATAGGCTATGCCGGTGCTTCCGGCTACGAGCGTATCCATATTCACAGCTCTGTGTCTCAGCTGTTTCCACGCATTGATGAAGAATCCGCGTCCGAACCGGAACACGATGAGAGTGGCAAGCAGCCATTGCAGCAAGACGATGACGAGCCGTAGGGTGTCTGTCAGGCTGATGAACATTTCAAGCATTCCCGAGAGGAAGATGGGGATGCAAAGCAGTGCCGCCCATATTGTACGATGTTTGATGGTTTCATACTGAACCTGTCTCACCTGTTCAGCCTGTTCTTCGTCTGTCAGCAGGTCATAGCCCGCATCTTGTACGGCGGTCCTCAGCCGGGCAACCGAGCAAGTCTTGGGATCTAACTCGACAAACACAGTGGCGGAAGCATAGTTCACACGCGCTTCAGCCACTCCTTTCTGTTCATTCAATGTTTTTTCGATTCTTGATGCACATGCCGCACAGCTCATTCCTGTCACAGGGAATGTCTTTTTTATGTTTCCTTTCATAATCACTTGCTAAAAAGTCAAATCAATCATATTCTGTTCTGCATACAAAAGTATAACAATGTTCATACAGTTTGGTTGCATTGTGAAGAAGAATATCAAGGTTTTTTGTTGCCGCCACAACGGTTCCGGTTGTAGGCGAGACCGGATTTACTATGGTGTTTTCCTATCCGGCGGCTTACTTCACCACGTGTGTGGATAAGGCATGTACATACTCCATATTTCCTGTGCCCTCCATTGTGTCGGTCTTTGCCGAAAGGTTGTCGATGAGTGTGACGACCACAGCCTCCTGAGTACACGGCATCACCGGCGAACCGTATTCCAGCTGACCGTGATGAGCAAGCACACAATGTACGATTCTGTTCGTCTCGTCCTTGTCTATGCCGTTCTTTTCCAGCTCAGTATGCAGCTTGTGGGCGGACAGATAGATATGTCCCAGCAGATACATCAGTTCCTGTGTCTCTCCTTCTTTTGAGTATTCATACACTTTGCCGTAGTCATGGAACAATATGGCGAGCACACAGCGTTCTATCTTTATCGGATAAGGCAGAGTGGGGTAGAGTCCGGACAGCATGTTCAGCATCTGATGAGTATGGTTCAGCAGACCTCCCGGATAAGCATGGTGTACACTGGTGGCTGCCGGATATTTGGAATACGGCTCATATAGTTTGAAAGCAAAGTCCTTGATGATAGGAATCAGTTTCTCATCGCTGCAAAAACCGAGAAGTTTTTCAATACATTCGTCCCACACGTTTTTCTTTACCGGACGCGGCATAAGGTGGTAGAGCGGATGATTCTCTTGCGGAAATGTGCCCGGGGTCATGTCCATGCTTGTAGCGGACTTCTTTCCCATTTTCTCTTGTATGGAACGGAAGATGACTGTCTGCCCGACGAATGGGCCGCTTGTCTTGGGCACATCCCAGACTGAAATGTTTTCTACTCCTTCCAGATTAATCAGTTTCAGATTGATATATGGAGAACCGGTGCGTGTCACTCCGTCTGTGCGTCCTATTACTAAATATTCTTTGACCATCTTTGTTCGTTTTTTTAAGTATGTTGAATTGGTTAATTGTTTTCTTTTTTTATGAATGTATGTTTATAATCTTACAATGATTTACAAAAATAGTATAATTTTGAAGAAGACAGTGCATGTCCGGGACAAAAATGATTATTCTTTGTTGATGAAACTTGTAGCCGGTGGCCTGCCGGAAAGGTAGATTTTAGAACATAGCCGCAATTCTTCTGACGTGTTCCGTTGAATCTTTTTGAAGCTTGTCAAAGCTGATGTGAGCTTCCCATAACAAAATTTTTTATATATATTTTTTAACAATTTTATTTTCTAACAAAATGAAATGATTTTTGCTGTTTTGGTTTTCTTTTGCTGATTTATGTGTTGTAAGACTGACTTTTTGATTTTGTCAAATGTTAAAATCCTAAGCCCTCTGGCACGCGTCAAAAT
>JAJPZU010000023.1 GCA_021204165.1 Prevotellaceae bacterium | reverse complement strand
ATTTTGACGCGTGCCAGAGGACTTGGAATTTTAACATTTGGCAAAATCAAAAAGATAGTATTTTAGCGCAAAAACATTCAAGTCAAAACCAAAAGCTGCAAATGTGCTGTCATTTTGTCAAAACTGAACATCCCTCAAAAAAACGAAGTCAAAAATTTTTTTATGGGAGCAATTGCTGACTGCTTTTTGTGGTTGCATTCACAGACCTCTTTATAATGAAAATAAATATGCCTTGAAATATATGAAAACTAACTTTTGGATAAGTAAAATATTGCTTTCAATATGATATTGCTGAAAAAACAGAAAAAATGTTTGTTCTGTGTCATGATTTTATATATCTTTACCGCGACTAATAACATTTTAATCTTATTTTGTATGAGAAAAACATTTACTTATCTCAGTCTGTGGATAGTTGCATTGTTTGCCGGTGTGGCAAGTGCATCTGCACAGAACACATTTGAAATTAAGGGTGTGCAATACCCTACAAAGGATTGGAGTCATGTGGCTGTGACATTCAGCTATGACGAAGTGGCAAAGGCTGCCGGATACGAGTCTGCTGCTGCCATGCAGGAAGCATTGGAGGCTGTTCAAAATCCAAACTCCGAAACGAGCAGCACGTCTATGTTCTGGTGCTGCGATTCTACAGAGCAGAAAAATTTGTCGAATTGGAATACACAAGGTTTAGTCGGAGGTTTCTGGCACAGTGCCGATGGTTCTGTTGTGCCTTACGGCAATGATAATTCAGTAGAACATAAGTCGGTATTCTTCACTCAACTTTTGACTGATGCAGACAAAGACGAGTTTACTTATTGGATTGGCCAGTTTCCGGAGAGATGTGTGGGCGGTACTACTTATACTACTACTATTTATCTGAAGAACGGTGAGAACACTGTGACATTCAACTTTGAACTTTTTGTAAAGAAGCCTATCGATTTGCCGGAACCGACAAATGAGATTTCAAAGCTAAACGTGATTGGTTCGACAGATGTCAATGTAGATATTACATACCGTATAGGTGCAGACTTTAAGGTCGAAATTGCAGACATTGTAGCTTTGGCAGGTGTTTCTTCTTCTGAGATAACTCCGGTTCTCGGACAGATGCTCATGGCTTGGAATCTGGATGAGAATGCCACAGAAGGCGACTGCAAGACAGACACATTGATGAAATATACTCAGCACAATGCGTTCTATTTTTATGTAGGTGACGAAACGACACATGTGGCTACTGCCACTAATCCGTCTTTGGGTGACTTGTGGAATATTTCGGATATGACATTCGATGAGGAAACAGAATCTCTTGTAGCTTCTATTTATCCGGGAAATGTAAAAACCGGTGATAAATTCACGACAGTTCTTTATGTCGTTTATGGTGACAAGGCACATCAAATCAATCTTACTGTAAATGTGGTTGAGCCGGCTGTGGTTACTCCTGACATGTTTGAGAAAGTTGGTGAGATGGAACTGTCGCTTGAGCGTAATAAGGATTTAGGTTATAAGGTAACAACAAACACTATTGATGTGGCGGCTATCGCTGAACTCCTTGGATGTGGAGCTGACGAAATAGTATTTATGGCTGTTAATCCGGATGGTGGTATCGACAATGACTGGTCTGCTGACCCTCATCCGGGCTTCTGGATGAATAGTGAAGGTGTGAACGTTGGCTACTATGGTGCAAATCCAGCATGGTATGCTTGTTTCGACTATTCTGCATCTAAAATAGATATAGGTCACATGCCTGGATTCTTTAGTGGTGTTTCAGGTGAGGTTTGTACAGGTTCACTTTATTTAGTTAATGAAAAAGATAATAAACTTTATGAAATAAAGACTACCATGACTATCGAGGTTGAAGGTGAAGAAGAGGAACCGTATGATCCGATAGAAGACCCTGCTTTATGGACAAATGTAGCAACAGAAAAGATTTCAATCAAGATTATTCCTTCTTCTTCTGATTATACAGAAAGCTATATGGTTACTGATTTGGATTTAGCACATATCTATAATCTTATCGCTGATAATCACAAGAGAGCTATAACTCTTTATACGTGGATACTTCCTGAAGGTGAGACTGAACCTGTATATACGAAGGATTGGAACTGTGATCCAAATCCTGGATTCTGGATGTCTGCCGATGGTAAATATAGTTTTGGTTGGAATTCAGCTTGTGCTTTTGGATTCACTTATATGCCTTCAACAGGTATCGTAACATGGTATCAGTATCCGGGTACAAGAACTGTCGGTGAGAGGTATGAAACACAGTTCTTCCTTGTCAATGAGGCAACAGGTAAGATGATTACATATAATGCTACAGTTTCTTATGTAGATAAGTTGATTGATAGCGAAGTTGTAGGTGAGGAGGATATTCTTGTTTCTGTTAGCGATGAGGATATAACTACATTGGATGTTGATTTTACAAAGGCAATGGAAGCACTCGGCATAGAGGATGAATCCCTTCTTGAAAGTGCAGAGTGGAAAGCCAAAGTAGAAGACGAGTTTACAAGCGAAGCTTTTGATGATGCAAATGGTGGATTTGCTTTTGATGCAGAAGGCAACTGGCTTAATAGCGAAGATGATGAGGCGATAGAGAATATTTCATTCTATGCGGGCTTTGTTTCTGATGGTGCTAAATATGTATTGAATGCATATTCAATGTCTGCTTTGGAAGACGGTGAGATGCGTACAACCCGGCTTGCTGTTGACTACAACGAACATCGCTATATCTTCAACTTGAAGCTTGTTAATGAAACTACTTATGTGGGCATTGACCGTGTGAATGCAGCGGCTGGAGCTAATGCAGGTAATGTATATGACCTCAGCGGACGTGTGGTACGTACAAATGTAAAATCTGTGAACGGTCTTGCAAAGGGTGTATATATTCTTAATGGAAAGAAATATATTGTAAAGTAAATATCGGCAATAGATAACTTCTTATAAAGCGAGAGGGTCACTTCAAAATTCTGAAGTGACCCTCACGCTTTTATTTGATGTTGTTGCTTTTTGGTGTTGAGCGGGTGGCTTTAATGTTCTTTTCTATTGCTTAGGTGGTTGTATTCGGCAGACATACAGACCGTGCTCTAACCTTTGATACTCAGAAAGAATCCTAATTTGTAGAGCGAGAAGATAAACAATGAGGGATTCTTGCCCAACAGATTCTTTCTCATGCTTTTTCTGAATAAGCAGTAGAACAAAGTGTATATTTTGTCCAGACGGTATGCTTTCAGCTTTCTTGCCATATTCTCCACATGGCTATGGTTTCCCATTTTCCCTTTCAGACCGTACAGTGTGTGTAACGCTGTTTCTGATTTCTTCAAGAAGATGGCATTAGATTCCAGTCCGATGTGCATGATGGGGTTGTCGATATGCAGAATCTCTATATTGCGTTTGTGTAGTTCCGCTCCCATCAGTGCGTCTTCATATCCGTATTCACGGCAGTCCTTGTCGAATTTGATGGACATGAAAACATCCCGTCTCATCATCAGGTTGAATGCGCTCAACTGCATATACGGACTCTTTGAACGCTCTGCAGCAGAACGACGTGCATCCGCCTTGTGCTCATATTTGTATCTGAGAGTGGCCTCCGGGCAGGGATTGACCGGAGGATGGCATAATCCTCCGCATATTACACGGGCACATCCGGTAGCCTCCATGTAGTTGTGAAGGAACTTGTCGGAACAGACTTGGGCGTCGCAGTCGATGAACAGCAGCCAGTCGCCTTGTGACATTTCTGCCATGCGGTTTCTGTTTTCCGCCCGTCCGAGATTTTTTTCGCTTACGGAATATATGCAATGAGGCAGAGCATTGATTTCTTCGTTTAAAGAAACAATCTCTGCATTGTCAGAGGCGTCATCTCCTACTATTATTTCATAGTCCGTCCTGAGAGATTCGCCTTGTTTTTGCAACGAGCTTACCAATTTGCGGCAGTCGTAGTTGTAACAGGGTATCAATATGGATAACATATTGCAAAAATAAAGAATATATTCCAAATATTACTGTGATATGATGTGATAATGGGAATATGCTTGGTGCGTATTTTTGTGCGCTGTTCACATCTATGGGGACTTATTGGACTAATCATTTGGGTGAATCGGAAAAATAAAGCTAACTTTGGCTGTCAATTAAACATGAAAAGTGAAGACTATGTTGCGTCCATTAAAGATATATAAGGCTTCGGCAGGAAGCGGCAAGACATTTACGCTGGCTGTGGAGTATATAAAGCTGCTCATTATCAATCCGTTTGAATACAGGCATATTCTTGCTGTGACGTTTACCAATAAGGCTACGGCTGAAATGAAGACGCGAATAATCGGACAGCTGAACGGAATAGCCAAAGGGCTTGGAAGCTCACAGGGCTATTTTGACAGGATAAAGGAGTGTGAGGAGATACAGGCTCTCGGACTTACGGATGGAGAGATTCGTGAGCGGGCGGCGGTTGCGCTGTCGAGCATGATACATAACTACAGCCGATTTCGCATAGAAACCATAGACTCGTTCTTCCAATCTATCATCCGCGAACTTGCTCACGAACTTGACCTTACCGCCAATCTGCGTGTCGATCTTAATGACAGCGAGGTGCTGGCGGAGGCTGTGAAGGGTATTATAGACCGGTTGGAAGAGAAGACAGAGGTGTTCAAGTCAATCATCGGCTTCATCGAGGACAAGATTGAGGACGACAAGAACTGGAAGATTGATGATGAGATTGAGAAGTTCGGACGCAATATCTTCAACGAACATTTCTTGCAGAAAGGTGCTTCTGTCAGGCAGAAAATCAGCGACCGCAGTTTTCTTGTCGAGTACAAACGCAAGCTCAATGCGTTGAGAACAGGTTTGGAAGAAGATGCAAAAGCTTGTGGAACGGCATTCATGGAGGCTTGTGCGCGTGAAGGTTTGAAGGTCTCGGACTTTAAGGGCGGAGGCGGAAATGCCGGAATATACCCTTTCTTCGAGAAACTTTCGGAAGGGCAGTCCCCGAATATCTCTGCGTCGGTGAGGAAACGAATCGGCAATGCGGATGAGTGGGGGAAGAACAATGAGCGTGTGCGTGCACTTGCAGAGACATTGTTCCTCGGTCTTCTCGACAGGGTGGTGGCGGGCAGGACTCTTTGCACCACGGTGGAAGTTGTGTTGAAGCACATCAACCATGTCATGCTGCTGAATGTGATAAACTCAAAGGTTCGTGAGCTGAATGTGGAGGCGAACCGTTTTCTGTTGGCCGATACGGCTCATTTCTTGCGCGATTTGATAGACGGAAGTGACATTCCTTTTATTTATGAAAAGACAGGAACGCGCTTCAATCATATCATGATAGACGAGTTTCAGGACACCTCCGGGCTTCAGTGGGAGAATTTCAAGCCATTGCTTGCCAACAGTCTGTCTTCTGCGAATGAATGTCTGATTGTGGGCGACGTGAAACAGAGTATATACCGTTTCAGAAACAGTGACTGGAGCATTCTTAACAATATCAGTGACGGTGTGTTCGGCAGACAGTCGGAAGAAATTCTGCTGAGCACCAATTACCGAAGTTCGGAGGAAGTCATCACATTCAACAATGCTTTTTTTTCACGTGCGGTGAATATTCTTAATGAAGACTATCGGACGATGTGTGGGGAAGAGTCTTCCGATTTGCTTCGTGCATACTCAGACGTGCAGCAGAATGTGTCTGACAGAAAAACAGGGCAGGGCTACGTGAGAGTGGAGTGCATAGACGGATGCGGAAGTGATGCCCTCAACGGCAATTCTCTCTCTGCTGCCGGATATACTCCGGCAGACACAGCCGATGGTGAAGAGGCTGATTACTGTGAAATCAGTTATGTGGATGCCACATTGGCGAGGTTGGCAGATACGGTGGATGAGCTGAAGCGGCGAGGAGTCAGTGAGAATGACATGACCATCCTTATCCGTTTCAACAAACAGATTCCGACCATCAGTGAATATTTTGCCGCGCATAGACCGGAGGTGCGGATTGTGAGCGATGAAGCGTTCCGGCTTGATTCGTCACCTGCACTGCTGCTTATTGTTCTTGCTTTGAAGCTGATTGCCAATCCGGCCGACTGCTTTGTCCGATCTACGCTTGCCTACAAGTATCAGACGGTGGTGATGGGAAATGTTTGTGGCATAGACGATTCGTTTCTTGGAGACAGGGTGCAGATTGACAGCCTGCTTCCGGAAGAGTTCCGCATGAGAGAGGAATATCTGTCTGTCATGCCTTTGTATGAACTTTCGGAAGAGTTGTACAAGATGTTTTCGCTTGACCGAATTAAGAATCAGGATGCTTATCTTTTCTGTTTCTACGACTGCCTGACTGCTTATCTGAAGGATAACCCTTCGGATATTGACAGTTTCATCGCTTACTGGGAAGAGACACTGAGGGAGAAGACCATTCCCAACGGAGCTGCTGACGGCATACGTATTATGTCCATACATAAGTCAAAAGGACTGGAGTTCCATACAGTTCTTGTACCGTTTTGCGATTGGGAACTTGTCAGCAAGAGCCGTTCCGGCGGACCTTCATTGATGTGGTGTGAGCCGGACAGAGAACCTTTCAACGAACTTCCTCTTGCTCCGATTGATTTTACGGAGAGGGCATACGATTCTATCTTCCGGAAAGATTACGAAGAGGAAGTGTTGAGAAACTATGTGGACAATCTGAATCTTATTTATGTGGCTTTCACACGTGCGGAAAACAATCTGTTCATTTTTACGGGGAAGAATCCGGACAAGAAAAAAGAAGACGGTGTGACGGGCAATCTGTACAGGCTTATATGCAAGGCACTTCCTGACAACTTCTCCGGGACGGAGATACCGGGGTTGTTGGTGCGGCACGAGCGTGGCACCCTTGTGGAGAGCAAGCAGAAACAGAGCGAAGAGGATGAGAATGTCGTGAACAGAGCATACAGTCAGATTACGTCAAGGTTTGAATATTTTGATACACTGGCGGAATTTAGACAGTCGAACAAGTCTGCCCGGTTTATCAATGATGATGAAGAAAACACAAAAGAACAAGAATATATTGACGAAGGACTATTGTTTCACCGCCTGTTCGCCATGATTGAAACTCCTGACGACATCGATAAAGCGGTCAGAGAACTGGACAGCGAAGGCTGTTTTGCCAGTGTGAAGTACAGGGACGATGTAACCCGGCTTGTCCGCAAGGCATTCAGCAATACCCGGGCGGCTACATGGTTTTCTCCGAAATGGCAGACTTTTAATGAATGTAGCATAATTTTCAAGGATGAGAAGGGCAATGTGAAAGAGCGCAGACCGGACCGGGTTGTTGTGTCGGAGGATGAAACGATAGTGATTGACTATAAAACCGGCAAGCAGAGTCTGGAGCATGAAGAGCAGGTGCGTGAATATATGCACTTGCTGAAGCATATGGGACATGAGAATGTCAAGGGATATATATGGTATATCAGAAGAAACGATATTGTTGACGTGGCAGATGGACTGACAATTGATTGATTGTCGGTTGGCTTTTAGTTTTGGCACAAGATTTGATGTTTCGTGGAAATTTGTGGACTACTGCTAAGAAACTGTTTTTTTTCAATGATTACGCGAGTTCGGGATAAGACCTTGCTAAAACAGGGTCTTATCCCGAACTCACGTATATTTGGCAGGGTGTTTTCGACAGACTCCTCGTGTATATTTGACTGGTGTATTCGACAGACTCCTCCGTCGCTACCGCGACACCTCCCCTAACTTAGGGGAGGAGCCAAGTTACCGTATTGGGTGTCAGTGCTAT
>JAJPZU010000039.1 GCA_021204165.1 Prevotellaceae bacterium | reverse complement strand
GCTCCTCCCCTAAGTTAGGGGAGGTGGCGCGTAGCGACGGAGGAGTCTGTCGAATGCATCTGCTAATATATGCAAATCACACACGGAGGAGTCTGTCGAATACGTCTGCCAATATACACAAGTCACATATAAGGAGTCTGTCGGAAACATCCCGCTAAAAAATACACATGAGGAGTCTGTCGAAAACGCACCCGCTAAATATCCATGATATACCCACTTAAAAATAAATCTGATTCAAAACCGTTTCAGCCTCATCGGCAATACCGTTCAGCACCGTCTGCTCTGCCATTCTGATTCTTTCTCTGTCATTATGTTTGTTTTGAACTGTCTCGCTACTATTATATAGCATAGACGCAAGAAGCAGAATTTTGTGACTAAAATACCACATTTTTTGAAAAAAAGCTGCAATTAGGGGTGTTTTCCAAAAAGTTCCGTAAATTTGCAGCAAAGGGGTGTCGATAAATGTCGGGCATCGAGGCTTACGGATATGGACCGGCGCACATTCTTTTTCACAGCCACATTAAATCTGATATAATATAATAAAGAAAGGGGAAAGGCACACTATGGAGCAACTGCTACACTACGTATGGAAGCACAAGATTTTTCCACTCCGCACAATGTACACCACAGAGGGAAGAGAAGTCGAAGTGATAAATCCGGGAATACACAACAGCAATGCAGGACCTGACTTTCTGAATGCGAAAGTGAAGATTGGAGGTACACTATGGGTCGGCAATGTGGAGATACATGTCCGCTCAAGCGACTGGTTCAGGCACGGGCATGACAAGGATGCGGCATATGCCAACACCATCCTGCACATAGCCTCTGACATTGATTGTGCCATACCTTACCCGGACGGGTCGCCGCTGCCGCAGCTGCGTCTGGAACCTCCTGCATACATCAAGTCAAACTACGATGAACTGGTACGCTCGGAACAGCGTCCAAGATGCAGGAATGTGGTCTGCAACATGTCGCGCTTCATGATACATACATGGATGTCCGCCTTGCAGGTGGAACGTCTGGAACAACGTACACAACAGATAATGTCGAGAAGGGAAATGCTTGGCAAGGACTGGGAAACGACTTTCTTCGTCACTCTTGCACGCAACTTCGGGTTCGGCATCAACGGGGATGCCTTTGAACAATGGGCAAAGTCCGTTCCGCTCACAGCCTGCGGCAAACACAGGGACGACTTGTTCCAGATTGAAGCCATCTTTTTCGGACAGGCGGGACTGCTTGACAGCAAGGCCACACACGACAAACACCATACGCTTGTTTCGGACGACGAATATTTCACTCGTCTGAACCACGAATACCGGTACATGAAACAGAAGTTCTCTCTCACTCCTGTATCTTCAAGCATCTGGCGGTTCATGAGGCTCCGCCCTCAAAACTTTCCACACGTAAGGATTGCACAGCTCGCGGCTCTGTACCACGGACAGCGCATCAACCTGTCGCGACTGTTGAATGCGGAAAGCAGAGCGGAAATATATGCTCTGATGCAAACACAAGTGAGCAAATACTGGCACACTCACTACACTTTTGCCTCTGCCACATCGCCGGAAACGGACAAATGTATGTCTGAAGCTTCGCTCAATCTCATTGCCATCAACACTGTCGTGCCACTGCTTTTTGCATACGGACGCTACAAGAACGAAGAGAAGCTGTGTGAATGCGCCCTCCGCATTCTGGAAGAGATAAAGGCTGAGAACAATTATATCACACGTATGTGGCTCGATGCCGGTGTAAAATGCGAATCTGCCGCCGACTCACAGGCTCTCATACAACTGACCCACAATTATTGTGAGCCGCACAACTGCCTACGCTGCCGGTTCGGGTATGAATTTATCAAACAGAATCCCGGACTGCTGAGAGAGAAGGAAGAATGAAATATATGAAAAAAGCGGTTCCCGAAAGTTCGGCAAGAAACTTTTCGGGAACCACTCCGGTACCTCCACTGAGAATCGAACTCAGATCTAATCTTTAGGAGAGATTTGTTCTATCCATTGAACTATGAAGGCGCATCCGCAGATATTCATTTCTATCTGCTGCGCTGCAAAGATAAGAATTTTGTTTGGAGTGTTAAAACTATTTTCTTATAAAAGCAAGACAACAGCATCAAATTAATCTGTCGGTACAGAATGCCGTATCTCACAGAACGCTTACCTCCTCATCACTTACAGAGTATCAAGATAGTTTTGACGCACTTCCTCACCGGCTTTTGCCATAATTGCTTGCCATTCTTTGTTTGTTCCTATCAGTATTGAATGGTTATCAATTCAATGCCTTCAGCCCGTCCAAGATTGCGGCTGTATTGTTTGTCTATAGGATTGTTCCAATGTTCAAACACACCCAGACTTCCTGTTCTTACTCCGTTGGGACTATAATCCCCCAATTTGTCATTGTGTCCTTTTGCCGCCTCTTTAAGATAATTGTCACAATTCTTGCTTGCACCTTTTCGGAATTGCGGTGCTCCGCTGAAACCAAGGTCATTTCCGAACTCCGCATAAAGATAATCGAGACAGACACATTCTATGGCTACAGGGTCGAGCGACATGAAATAGCACGAGCTCCACTCCCCTTCGAACATCTTCCAACGGTCACGCTTCGGATTAGGCGCACCCACATTGGTCTGCATTCCATATAGTCCGTCAACGATATAGAGCAACGTCTTTTTGCCAAGGTTGGGAGAACCCATCAAGTCAACGTATGCACTGTAGTCTCCTTCCTTGCCATTCATTTGGCTGACTGTTGTCGAACCGTGCATTCTCGCAGGAAACTGAATCGAACCGAAATGGTTCTTCGCACAGAGGGTAACACCTGTGATTTCATGTCCTTTCAGAAGTGCCGCGTTTATAAGATAGTCCGCCTTCACCACAGCTTCAGGCAGACTCGTACCGAGTGTCACCTCGGAATCCGTGTATGCTATTGCATCCTTGACCCAGTTTGCAGGTTCAACACCTTCGGAACCCTCAGCACTCATCCATTTGACTCCCGGAAACAATGTATGCACAGGACTATAAATTCTGTCCGGCATTTCTCTTTTCTTCCATCCGATTGTAGCATCATAGACCGTAATACAGTTTTGCGGAACACCAGCCCTTTCCGTCAGCTGTTTGAGCAAAGCTATGGTTGCCTGTGGCGACTGGTCGATGTCGTTGTCACAATCATCAACGCTGAAAGTGTTGTTAAGATTAATCTTTACAACGATTGTTTCTCCTTTTTTGTATCCGCGCAGTCCATGCCCGGCCTTGCGATTGTAATATTTAAAGATTTTCTTCCATGCGGACTTTGAGTCTTTTGTTCCCGCCAATTCGCAGATTGATTTGTCGTAGAGCCTATCAAGTGCCACTTGGTCTATATTTCCTTCATCCCACCAATGTCCTGTCACTCCATTCCATTTCGCTATCCGGGCATCCCTTGCCATGACAACTCTTCCGGGATAAATTCCTTGCGCCTCTCCAACGGGGCGATTAGGTTCAAAAACCAATCCTTGCGTTTGCGCCGAAAGAGAAAAGAAAGGGAGAATGTTCAAAGCCATAGAGAAAATTATCCGGCTTATACTTTTCTGTTTTTTCATTTTTTCTGTTTTATTTTTTATAAGAATCCATCAAAACCTTATCAGCATCACACATCCGGTTTCCAACGAAACGAGACTGACACCAGTAAGGAGTAAGTATTTAATAGTTTTCTGCAAAACTAAACAAAAAAAACATTATTCTGCAATTCTTATTCCGTTCAATTATTTTCTTAAAAGTCCGCTTTGCGTAAGTGTGCAGGTGTGCAGCAAAACAAAAACACTACTCCAAATGCAATTTATGTGTGTCTGTTAAGACGCAAGAAAAGTTCAAGACACAAGAAAAGTAACAGACAAAAAGCGAATATACAATAGGAGGGATATGCTCTCATGCAAGTGGCATATCCCTCTATCCGTCTATCCGTGAAGCTGTCGCTCATCGTCTGCGGCTATTCGTCAAGACCTGTCCATTTCCAATACAAGGAAGATGTGTGCCCAGACGCAATCATCTTATCATTATCAGAAACCGTTTGCTTTCTTTTCCTTTATGCCGGTTGCCTCTATTACATTCATCACGTAGTCACCCAGCTTCTCGCATTCGCTGATAAGATCCATATAGAATACACCCATCTGATAGTCGTAGAGCTTATTGTTTATGTCAACAATATTCTGATTCTTCAACTGATTGCGGTAGTTGTTAATCTCATGTTCCATATTGTAGGACTTGTTGAGGTCAACATACCTGTATTCTCCAAACTCAACGACTGTCACCATCTGTGCAAGCGCATCGCCGGCAAGCGACATCATGTTGTGAATATGCTCCAACTGTTTTTCCGTAAAGTTCTCTTGAGCATACTGACGCTTCCTGCTTATCGTGCGCGCCAAATTATAACAGCTGTCACCGATGCTCTCCAATTCGGAAACGACACGTAACATGTGCTGTATCTCCGTCTTACTCTCAGCACTGAGACGTCCTTCAGACACTTTGTTGAGATAATCGGCAATCTCTATCTCCATGTTATCCGTAATGCTCTCATACTTCTCAATGCGGCTGAAGAGTTTGTTGAACACATCACCTTTGTCCGTATGAAGCAGTTCCTGTACAAATCCGTACATCTTCTGGCAGCGTTCAGCGAACACGTTGATTTCTTTCTTGGCTTCAAGGATAGAAAGCTCTGCCGTAGAAAGCAGTCCGCCACCGATATAGCGTAGACGGAACTCGTCTTCTTCGCCGCCCACCTTAGGTTTGATGAGTACACAAACCAATTTTTCCATCGGTTTGATGAACCAAATAAGTATGAGAACGTTGCATATATTAAAAGAGGTATGGAAAGCTGCAAGAACGGCATTAAGTATCGACTTGTCCGCCAGTTCTGAATGCGGGTCATACCCCACCAAAGAGCAAACAAAATCGACGAAATGTGGAAATATACACAAAATCCATATCACACCGAACAAGTTGAAAACCAAATGTGCCATTGCAGCCCGCCTCGCTTGGGTTGAAGCTGAAAGCGCGACTATATTTGAAGTAACCGTAGTTCCGATATTCTCGCCCATGACCAAAGCAATACCCATATAAATGTCGAGCACTCCGGTGGAACACAAGGTCATGGTTATCGCCATGATGGCAGCAGAACTCTGCACCGCACAGGTCAACAGACCTCCTATGACAAGAAAAAGGATATAAGAACCGTAGCCCCACCCGCTCAACGAACCGAAAAAGTTCTGGATAGCCACATTCTGGTCAAGGTGCATACCCTTCGCGTTGGCACTGAGGGTAGTAAGACCCAGAAGCATGAGGGAAAGTCCCATGATGAACTCGCCCATATTGCGGTTCTTGTTGGAATAGATGAACACCATTGCAAGCACGATGGCCGCATATACGGCATACTGCATGTAGCTTCCGCTTCCTCCGAGAACCATAATCCACGCTGTCGCCGTGGTTCCGATATTGGCACCCATGATGACCGATATGGCTTGGGCAAGCGTCAGCAAGCCGGCACTGACAAAACTGACGGTCATGACAGTCGTCGCTGTAGAAGACTGGATGGAGGTGGTGATGAACGCACCGGTAAGAAGACCGGTAAATCGATTGGTAGTCATTGCTCCAAGCACTTGCCGGAGCTTACTTCCTGCCATTTTCTGCAAACCTTCACTCATCACTTTCATTCCGTACATGAGCAGCGCCACAGAGCCGACAAGGGTTAAAAATGGTAAATAATCCATAAACCTGAAATTAAATTTTAGGGCAACATCGGAAGCTTCGCTTTTTTTCCATATTTTTAGGCAGTCTAAAACATTAAAAACTTACAGCTATGAAACAGATGTTACAAATTTGTTGCAAAAATAATAAATCTTCAGAAAAATTTGAACTTGGAAGCACAATTTTACAAGTGTATGAAAAGTTAAAACCGGAAATGAAACACCGGCCTCTCTGCGCACTCGTCAACAACAGGATAGAAGGACTGAGGTTTAGACTGTTTGGTTCTAAACAAATTGAGTTTCTCGACATCACATCGGCGGCAGGACGCAAGATATATGCCCGCTCGCTCAGTTTTGTACTGTGGAAGGCCGTAGAAGACCTGTATCCCGGCACGACACTGATGCTTGAAGCCCCTGTTTCAAACGGCTATTATTTCACTCTGAACCTCGGTCGTCCGGTGTCGCTCGAAGATGCGGCTGCACTGAAAAAGCGCATGAAGGACATCATTGACGAAGGACATGAGTTCCACCGGATAGAAAGCCCGACAGAAGAAGCCGCCGCACTGTTCAGAGAGCGCGGCATGACAAACAAGGCGCGCCTTTTTGAAAGGCTTGGAAGACTGTACACCTTTTATTATAAGCTTTGCGACACTGTTGACTACTACTACGGGCCGTTAGTGCCAAGCACGGACTATCTCGACTTGTTCGACCTCGTGAAATACTATGACGGTCTGCTGCTCCGCATTCCTCGGTTTGAAGACAGCAACAAGCTCGGAGAACTTATCAAACAGGAAAAGATGCTCAATGTGTTCCGTGAAGACCACCAGCTTGAACGGCTGCTCGGTGTCAGCACTGTAGGCGAACTGAATGCCGCCACCACCCAAGGTGCTTCCGGAGACATCATAAAGATTGCAGAAGCATTGCAGGAAAAGAAGATATGCCACATATCCGACCGCATCGCCTCTCTTTCCAACGTAAAAGTCATACTGATTGCAGGACCTTCGTCAAGCGGGAAGACCACATTCAGCAAAAGACTGTCCATACAGCTAATGACATCGGGACTGAGACCCTACCCTATCTCACTCGACGACTACTTTGTGAACCGTGAAGACAATCCGAGAGATGAGAACGGAGACTACGACTATGAGTCCATATACGCACTGAACTTGAAGCTTTTCAACGAGCATCTGCAAATGCTGCTTGCCGGAGAAGAAATAGAACTTCCAAAATATGATTTTACAGCCGGGAAAAGCACCATGAGCGGCAAACGCTTGAAGCTGTCCCCGAACACCATTCTCATATTGGAAGGCATACACGCACTCAACCCGATACTGACAAAGGATGTTCCGGACGACAGAAAGTTCAAGATATATGTGTCTGCCCTCACCACCATCAAGCTTGACAACCACAACTATATCCCGACCACAGACAACCGTCTGATACGGCGCATCGTGCGCGACTTCAAGTATCGCGGAGCATCTGCCTCCGACACCATCGCGCGCTGGCCAAGCGTCAGAAGAGGCGAGGACAAATGGATATTCCCATTCCAAGAGAATGCAGACATGATGTTCAACAGTGCTCTGCTCTATGAACTCGCCGTATTGAAGAATCAGGCAATCCCTGTACTTGAAAGCGTGAATGAGAATCAGCCGGAATATGCTACGGCAAACCATCTGATACAGTTCCTGAAATATTTCAAGACCATACCGGACCGTGAACTGCCTCCTACATCTATTCTAAGAGAGTTCCTCGGAGGAAGTTCTTTCAAATATTAAAAAACAAGTCCCTCGTATATATTTAGCAGGGTGTTTTCGACAGACTCCTAATATGTTGTGTTAGATGCTTTGTGGGTGTGTTCGACAGACTCCTACGTGTGTGATTTGCATATATTAGCAGATGCATTCGACAGACTCCTTATATGTTGTGTTGGATGCTTTGTGGGTGTTTTCGACAGACTCCTCCGTCGCTATCGCGCCACCTCCCCTAACTTAGGGGAGGAGCCTATATACCTATCGCTGAAAAGAC
>JAJPZU010000167.1 GCA_021204165.1 Prevotellaceae bacterium | reverse complement strand
GATTTTAACATTTGAAAAAATCATAAAGAAAGTATTTCAATAAGAAACAAGCAAAATGTAATCTAATTAGGGCTGATATGATTACATTTTGACAGAAAATAATTTTGTTAAAATTTATATATAAAAAAATTGCTATGGGAACATTTACAGACAATCTTAAAGTCCCTATCCGGCAGATTCTTCCACTACAATCACACTTCCCCATCCTACTTTGGAAAGAAGCCCTATCGTCGGTTCAACGCAGAATGCCATAACGACTGATTATTAACAGAAAGAAATAAAGCAAGGCAAACTCACAGAATGAAAAAATGCACTAACTTTGCATCCATATTTAGAGAAACATACAGAGAAGATTTATCCGGTAGAGATAAAGAGATTGTTATATGGAAAAAGAAAAAAGAGAATCGGCCATCGGTCATGTGTGCATGGCACTGGCATGTGCCATCTGGGGACTCATGGCACCCATCGGCAAAGATGCCATGACACACGGAATCGGAGGATTCGAAATGGTCACGTTCCGCGCTGTCGGAGGAGCCTTGTGCTTCTGGATTGCCTCCTTGTTTGTGAAAAGCGAGGAAGTCAGACACAAAGACATGCTGTTGTTCTTCTTTGCCGGAATGCTCAGCATCGTGTTCAACCAATGTTGCTATACAATCGGTCTGAGCATCACATCGCCTGTCAACGCAAGCATCATGACCACGACCATGCCTATCGTCACCATGATACTTGCCGCCGTGTTCCTTCATGAGCCGGTGACAAGCAAGAAAGTCATCGGCATCTTCTGCGGAGCCACAGGTGCCTTCATCCTGATTACCGGAAGCACAAAGAGCACGGGAGCCAACGAGGGTGTGCTCACCGGCGACCTGCTCTGTCTGCTGGCGCAATGTTGCTTTGCCACCTACCTGACCATATTCAAGCATCTCATATCCAGATATACGGTCATCACCTGCATGAAATGGATGATTACGTATGCCGCCATCGTCATAATGCCTTTTTCTTTCAACAGCATGTCTCGTCTGCCTTGGCAGGAGATAAGCGGAAAGACATGGGCGGAAACCGCTTTTGTCGTCGTACTCGGCACGTTTGCCGCCTATATCCTGATGATGAGAGGACAGAAGACACTGCGCCCTACGGTGGTGTCCATGTACAACTATGTACAACCGACCGTGGCATGTGCCGTCAGTGTGGCAGCCGGACTCGGTGTGCTGGGCTGGGGACAAGCCTTCGCCATCATCCTTGTATTCTCGGGTGTATATCTCGTGACACAAAGCAAGAGCAGAAGAGACCTGAAGATAGAGAGCCGAAAATCGCGAATGAAAACCGAACAAATAAAATAACCGATACAAAGCAATATGATTATCGACTTCAATTCAATGGAGACAGCCTCCATTCCCAATTTCAAAGGCGGCGAAAAAGAGCTGAACGTCAAGATGTTTTTCGACGGGACGAACCGCATAATGAATGCCATGCTCCTGCCGGGAGCGTCTATCGGAATGCACACACACGAGACAAGCAGTGAGATAATCTTCATCACCCACGGATGCGGCACAGTGATTGAAGACGGAGAGAGCGTACAGGTGTGTGCCGGACAATGTCACTATTGCCCCAAAGGTCACACCCATAGCCTCATCAACACCGGTTCGGAGCCTCTGCACTTTCTTGCAGTAGTGCCGGAGCAATAGACGGGAGCCACATTATCCATATCAGAAACGAACATCCAAGAACAGACTTTTCTTTCATGGTAGAAATTCAAAACACATTGGTTTCACTCGATCTTTTCCGTGAGAAATTCTGCTGCGACATCAATGCCTGCGGAGGCGCATGTTGCATAGAAGGAGATGCCGGAGCACCGGTGAAAGAGGAAGAGATTGCAGAACTTGAGACTGCCACCGAAGCAGTTATGGACGAGCTGTCGGCAGCTGCACAAGAAGTTATCAAGGCACAAGGAGTTGTATATATTGACCGCGACGGCGATTTCGTGACGAGCATTGTAGATGGCAAAGACTGCGTTTTCACATGCAGGAATGAACACGGACATTGCCTCTGCGCCCTTGAAAGAGCCTATCGTGCAGGACGCATACCGTTCAAGAAGCCGGTATCATGCAGCCTATATCCTGTACGTTTGAGCACAGTGGGAGGCATGACGGCTGTCAATTATCACCGTTGGGAGGTGTGTCGTCCGGCTGTGGAACTCGGGTGCAAACTCGACATTCCTGTATATAAGTTCTTGAAAGAGCCTCTGATACAGACATTCGGCAAAGAATGGTGGGACGAATGCGACATCGTGGCAGAGGAATTGAAGAAGCAAGGATATATTTAGAAAGCATTTGCGACAGACGGACATCCCAAGCAAAATGTCTGTCCCCATTGATTTTCTACAGGTCCAAAGTTCGGACAAACCCCGCTTCTCCATCTATCCGACAACGCATCGGGCACAAAAAAAGAGGGAATCTCACGATTGAGATTCCCTCTTTTTTGCATCAATTTGTGCGCCTGATAGGACTCGAACCTACACGTCGCGAGACACTAGATCCTAAGTCTAGCGCGTCTACCAATTTCGCCACAAGCGCGGATTGCGAGTACAAAGGTATATCTTTTTCTTTATATTACAAAAAATGCTGCATTATTTTTCTTTCAGCAAAGCGCGCGCCGCCTCTATAAGCGTGTCTTTCTTGCGCTGCATGTCTTCCTCCGACATGGAGACAAGCGTATCGGGAGCGATTCCAAATTCCGTGTGCCGCATATCCCGGTCATAATAAACTACGGCAGAATAGCGCACACTCCATCCATGCGGAATCTCTTGTGTGAAAGGCATTCCCGAACCGCCGCCCGTATGGTCGCCCAGCAAGGTAATCCCGGGAAAAGTGTGCATACATTTCACAAAATCATTCGTGGCAGAATAGCAGCGGCGATTGGTCAGCACCACAGCAGGTTTTTGCCACCGCACACCTTTCGACGGCTCTATGTATTCCGGCTTCGGAGACGAGAAGTCGTTTCTGCCCTTGCCTGTCTTGTGGCAGACATAGCCTATCAGACGTTTTTCATTTGTAAACCGTGCGGCAAACTTATGTGCCGTCGTCAGCTCTCCTCCGCCGTTATTGCGCACATCAATAATCAGCCCGTCGCACAGAGCAAGCTCGTTCAGCATATACGAAAGATTGCCATCTCCTATCCCGTCAGAGAAACTCTCGCAACGGACATACCCGATGTTGTCTTCCAGAATCTTATATTTCAGTCCGGAGGCAATGCTATAATCCACACCAAGATATGAGCGTGCGATGGTCTCGTCGTAGTTTTCCGGGAAGTCCTCATAATAGCTCCAGTTTCTCCCTATATCAAATCCTGCGCCAAGATTCACGTGTCCGTCCTTCAGTTCGGCAAGCATCCGGCAAAGCACTTCAAACAATTGCCGTTCATTCATGCTGTCGGTAATCTTCTTCCGATAGCGTTCATGCACTTCATCCCAATCCAAACCAAGCTCTCGTTTCTTATAGTCAAAGAAGCAATAGTGTTCATCCATCAGTTTCCACAGAGCCTCAAAGTTGTCTCGCGGTGTATCCTCCGAAGGATATTCCTCACCGATGCAGGAAGTCAGCCCTGCACAAAGAAGCAAAGTCCACCACGCAGAGGCGGTGAATATCCACAGCCTCCACCCATTATGTTCAAATAAAACAGAAAGAAACTTTTTCATAATCTCTTGAAACGCTTGACAAAGCCAAACATAAAGTTGTGTGAATAAGAATGATAGCGAAGATGATTGAAGGATGTCTGATTGAACTGGCCGGAATAGCCGACACGCAATATTGTCTTTCCGTGTCGAATCGGCACGTCAGCCGTAAGCAGATGGCGCATAGACGGCATATTTCCGGGATAGGCAAACACCACATTCCGGTCGTAGTTTCCCTGCGAGAATATCTCATAATACGATTGTCCGTAGTTTGGGGAGAAAGCCGCTCCAAGGAACGGTATGTTCAGCTGATAACGCAAAACAATTTCGGAGTGCGCCACAGGCAAGCGGTACAGAGCCGATGCCGACAAGTCCACCGCCACATCCGCCTTCGCCTGAGCCGGATTATTGCCGTTCCGTGTGTTATATACTCCTCCCAAATATCCGGAGACAAGCACACCGCTACGGAGAGTCAGTCTCCCCATGGGCAAGAAGTGATAATGCCAGCCCATTGAGTAGCGTATGCCGCCAGCCCATTCGTGCGCCGTTCCGCTCCTGTTTTCCAGATAAGAAGCGTTCACGTCTATCAGCGTCTGATTGGACACCCGCCCCCCGTACAACCTTGTCATACGTTCCGTTTCGCGAATGACACGCACTTCCGGACCTGTATAATTATAAGGAGAGAGGTAGGTGTCGAGCACATTTGCCGCACCCACACCGAACATGGTGGAATGAGTGGCCACAAGCATGTCCCGCATCCACCACGGCTCCACCACTCCGCATCCCATCCTGCCCTCCAGCATTCTGACAACATCTTCCGGTAGAGAGCATTCCGTAACCACCGTATCCACATCGAGCGGCCTGTCCTGTGCCTCCATACAGACGTGGACTGACAGCAGCACCACCGCCGCCATCAGTCCACGTAAACCACGAATCAAAGAATCACCCATATCGACTACGGTTAGAACAGTTTCAACTGACCTGTCATCTCATCGCGTATGTCGCTCTCGCTCTTTCCTGCATCCGGATCTTCCACCTCCGGGAAAACCTCCTCCGGCACTTCCGGCTCTTCTTCAGCCTCCTCTTCCGGTGCCGGGAAGCGCAACGGTTCAAGCTCCTTTGCTGTTTCAATGGCAAATATCGTCAACCGTTTTCCCTTTGCCTTGAATCCCTTCACGGCAATAAACTGTTCCGCATCCACCACCAAAGGAGCGCGATTCGCCCTCGGCGCAGCAAATGTCACCTCAAAGCGCGGATACGGAGTGTCCGTAAGCAGCATCAGACTCGAATTCGGATTATCGCCAACCACACTCTGCTTCCTTGCCGAAGCTTCCATAAGGAAACGCTTGATGAACGGCATATTGTTATTGTCCGCATCCTTGACCATAGCTGTCCACACCTTGTTAGGCTTATATTTCTCAATTCTCAGAATATTCTGCTCATAATGGTTGTTCTCGTCAAAGTTGGTAATATAGAACTCGCCGTTGTCGAGCACCACAAGCACAAAATCACTGCCATAGAACTCGCCGAGGAATTCGCCGTGTTCGTCATAATTCAAACGATTGACGTCATGGTCAAACCACACCTTGCGTCCGCCAAGCGTAGAACCGCCGTGCTGCTTCAAGCCCACACGGAACACATCGTTCCTTGACAATATATATCCTTTCGTCGAGCGTCCCTTTATAGGTATCTCGCTGAAATCTCTCTCGAAAATAAGTCGTTTGATTTTCTCATGAGGTCTGAGAGTGACCTTCACCACCTCCGCCTCACCGTTGGCATTTGCGGTGAAATAGAGCACACGCGACTTAGGAGCACCTGTCGTCAAATCATATTCACGGTCACGCATCAGAGTCGGCAGATTGAAACGCTTGATGTAGCTTGCGCCCGTTTCTCCGTCCTTGTAGCATACATTATAGATGGTGCGCACATCGTTCTTCTTGAACACAGCCACATGTATTATCTCCACCTTGTGCTTCTCGTTCTTGCTGCGTTCAGTCTCTCCCACAAAGACTTTCTCGCTCACGCGCACCGTCTTGAAAGTACCGTCACGATAGAAGATGATGATGTCGTCTATGTCAGAACAGTTGCATACAAACTCGTCTTTCTTCAGACCGGCGCCGATAAATCCGTCCGCGCGGTTGATATAAAGCTTCTGGTTCGCCTCCACCACCTTGGCGGCCTGAATCGTATCGAATGAGCGGATTTCGGTACGGCGCGGATGCTCCGCTCCATATTTCTGTTTCAGATAACGGAACCACTCTGCCGTAACTTCCACCAGATTGGCAAGGTCGCGCTCAACTTCCTCTATTTCAGCCTTCACACGGGCAATCAACTCGTCCGCCTTGTCCTTGTTGAACTTCAGGATTCGCTGCATCTTAATCTCCATAAGGCGCAGGATGTCATCCTTGGTCACCTCGCGCACGAACTGAGGATAGAACGGTGTGAGACGTTCATCCACATATTCACATGCCGCGTCCATCGTTTTCGCATTCTCGAACTCCTGCCCCTTGTATATGCGCTCCTCGATGAAGATTTTCTCCAACGAAGCAAAGTGGAGCTGTTCAAGCAGTTCCGAGCGACGGATTTCAAGTTCCTTGCGGATAAGTTCCTTCGTATTGTCAACCGACAGCTTCAGCACATCGCTCACAGTGAGGAACTTCGGCATACGGTCGTCAATCACGCAACAGTTGGGCGATATACTCACCTCACAGTCCGTGAACGCATAGAGCGCGTCGATGGTCTTATCGGAAGACACACCGGGAGACAGATGCACCACAATCTCCACCTCGGCAGCCGTGTTGTCATCCACCTTCCTTATCTTAATCTTTCCCTTCTCTATAGCCCTGAGGATAGACTCAATCAGCGTGGCAGCAGTCTTGCCAAACGGAATCTCACGAATCACAAGTGTCTTGCTGTCAAGCTTCTCTATCTTGGCGCGCACTCTTACCGAGCCGCCTCTCAGTCCGTCATTGTATTTCAGAACATCAATGAAACCGCCTGTCTGAAAATCAGGATAGAGTTTGAACTCATCCTCATGGAGATAGCTTACGGCAGCATCGCAGAGTTCGTTGAAATTGTGCGGAAGTATTTTGGACGAAAGACCGACGGCAATGCCCTCCACCCCCTGTGCAAGCAGGAGAGGAAACTTCACCGGCAAGGCAACCGGTTCGCGGTTGCGTCCGTCATACGACAGCTTCCACTCCGTGGTTTTGGGATTGAAAAGCACGTCAAGCGCAAACTTGGACAACCGCGCCTCGATATATCGCCCTGCGGCTGCATCATCGCCCGTAAGAATATTGCCCCAGTTTCCCTGACAGTCTATCAGCAGTTCTTTCTGTCCGAGCTGCACGAGCGCATCCTTTATGGAAGCATCGCCGTGAGGATGGAACTGCATGGTATGTCCGACAATGTTCGCCACCTTGTTGTATCTGCCATCGTCCATTCTCTTCATGGAATGCAGAATACGTCTCTGAACAGGTTTCAGTCCGTCAATGACGTGAGGCACGGCACGCTCCAATATCACATAACTGGCATAGTCAAGAAACCAGTTCTGATACATGCCGCTGAGATGGTGCGTAATGCCGTCTTTCATGGTTGTCGGATCATAATCGCTATGCGGTTCCATAGCATCGCTTGTCTTATCGTTTGTCTCGTCGCTCATAATTCGTTATCGCTCTTTTGTCTTTCATTGTTCTGTGCCCAAGGCAGACACTATGCCGACAAAGTTACGAAAAAACACCGGAAAAATCAACGGATAGTGCAAGAATAGTATATCTCGAAGACTGTCTGCGCACTACTTTGGGGAAGTCTTTCCAGACTTCTACGCAGACACAGCCCTCAATCGAGGAAATGAGAAACTGTTTTAATTTAATTTTGTATAGACAACAAAAACGACGAATCCGGGCTCAACAAAAAACGTGCCAACAAAGAAAAACAGAGGTGATAGAAAAATCAAAAAGTCACCAACAAGTCTCAAATAAATACATTTGTCAACAATAAGTAGTATTTATCTGTCTTTCTGATTTTGCCAAATGTTAAAATCCCAAGCCCTCTGGCACGCGTCAAAATGAAGCGTGCCGAACTTTTATCGGACTTCGGGGATTCTACGCGCATTTTCTGAGAGCTTTTTTAATTGTGAAATAGTGTTGAGATTTTGGACGGATTGTTCACATTTGTTATATTTTGGCAAAGTCTTTCTGAATTTTTACCGCAGTGTT
>JAJPZU010000237.1 GCA_021204165.1 Prevotellaceae bacterium | reverse complement strand
GTCGAATACGTCTGCTAATATATACAAGTCACACATGAGGAGTCTGTCGAAAACACCCAACTAAATATATACAAAGAAATTGTTGCATTATCTACTTGAATTCAGCAATTTATAATCTTTTTAAAACAACTTCTTAATGGTCCATCGACTATTTTGTCTCCAGCATATGAAAGAATACTAAGCAATCCACTACTTAAACTTTTTGTAAGACCTGCACTAATTAACCCTCCTGTTACACTTGCCTCGTCATTAGGAATAAAATTACTAAATATGCCAACACCTTCGGAAACACACTCTTTCATACTTGTAGATTGGAAACAACCTTTCAATCCATTTATAAAATCAAGTGCTTTTAGTGCGTTTGCTATTGTGAAATCAGAAACCCCACCAGTAGCTAAAGAACGTGTAGAAGTTTTATTAAAAGTATTTAATGAGCCTAAATTAAATCCATCATATTCTGCCCATTCAGCCTCATCCCCATAATCAACTAAACAACTAAAATTTCCGTTCTCAAATGCCGAAAATCGAATAATACAATTCTTAGATGATATTTGAATTGGCATATATGTTGAATCTACGACGATCAAAGTTGAATGCTCTTCGTCAATTATACCCGTTTCAAAATCCGCTTTAGCGACATAAATAGTTCTCTCTAATTTTTCCACATCCGAATTTAATCGCATTTTTGTTCCACCGAAAAGAGCCACATAACCTTCGTCTGAAAAAATGGCATTTACTCCTTCATCCGCCAACTGCTCAAAGGTCATCTTCATACCCACAGTGTCAAAGCCTATATACCCCGCCCCTTTACTTACACCCAACATATTCACACCACGGCGAGAGATATGACAATGCTTCCGCAGCATCTCTGCCGAATAGTTCATTCCATAGAATTTGGCAACCATGCGCAGAGATGTTGGACCGCAATCAGAGGTGTTGTGTTGCCTATAATGGGGAAAACGTTTTAAATAAATCATATCTATTCTTTTACTGTCTCTTTGGATTTTTATTCCAATGATACACCAGATGCACCATGACGTACTGCGGCAGTGAGCGGTGCCACGTCTCGGTACGACCTTGTGCGTTCACCTCATATTGTGTTGATGACAACTGGTGAAAGATATCGAAGGCTTCAAAGCGGGCAATGAGTTTACCCTTGAAAAACGGCTGACTAACAGAGACGTTCAGAATTACATCGTCAGTGTTCAGTTCGCTGCTGCCATATCCTCGACGTGAGAATATGTTCCCATCGGTGGAAATGGTAGTGTTCAGTATAGGGATGGTGTAACGTGCAGAAAGTCCGTACTGAAAATCAGTAGCATTCAATGTCTCAAAGTCGTACATTCTCCCCTTACTATGCCGCCAACGTATATCGCTCATAACACGTACATTCAGTGCACCTTTATTGTATTGAATGTATGCGCCATCATGTAAAGTCAGGGTATTAACAATATTTTTCTCACTCTCTGTCATGCCAGTGAGCATGGCATAGTCTATGTTATGGTACAATGTGGCATCGGCATTGGTCTGCCACGTCCAATAACGGTTCTTGTCTATAGCGCGGGAGATGTCGAACTTTGCATTCAGACGGTATGCCCCTTCCACATTGACGGGCTGATAAGTATAGACACCGTTTTCGATGTTATAGCTTACAGACTGGGCGGTCTGCCGATGGTAAAAATCTGCTGATGCTCCCACATGCCATTGTTGCTGATTCTTTCCTTTCTTGTTATAATATTCTGTGCTAAGATTGGTAGTGACAGAATTTTTTAAGTCTGGATTTCCTAACTTTACGATGAGCGGCTGACTGTCATCACGATAAGTGATGCAGTCAAAGATGCTAGTATAGTTCCGCTTGTGACTGAGACGTGCCCTAAAATCACTCTTGCTATCTTTTGAAACTTTTCTGAATGTTGCAGATGTATTGACGAACAAAGTGGTCTGCGTTGCGAGTGTGTCAAGTCTGCCGCGCTGATAGTCGATCGATTCATGACGTATGGGAACACTAATTTCCATGGACCAGCGTTGATATCCGATGGTTAATGGGCTGTTGGGAGCCATTTTGTATTCTCCTTTGCCAGAGAATGAGAGGTTGAAAGTGTTCTCTGTTGTGTTTATTCCGCTATCGTATGAATTATTTAAGTCAGTGATTGCACTCAATGCGTCTATCTGAGAAGCCAATGTCAGTGTATCGGGATGGTACAGATAATCATGAGTTTCCGTATGGATCAGAAACAATTTATCACTCAGCTGCATGTCCACACTCTTGAATAGTTTCGTGCTGAAATCCACAGATGCGAACCTCGATGTTGTACGATTGCTAACGTCATCTGCATTGTGCAAAATAGTTTGCTGATGATTTGTGTATTGAGTTGTACAATATCTTTGGACTGATTCGGAATTGTCTTCCCTGTGTTCCACTGTGATATTGAAGCCAAGATTCTTTTGCTTTGTACCGATACGGAATGCGCCTGAAGCTTCCACTTTACCGCTCCATGCATTTCCTTCGACAAAGCTACGACTGAGTTGTGATACCGTCAAGGAATCAGTCCACTGATCAAAGATTGAATTGGATCTATTGTGGGTCTTGGAATAATAGAAATCAGATTCGACATGGAGATAAAGCGATTTGGTCAGCGTGAAGTTATCATGTACGTTCCATCTGTGGTTTCCTGTCTTATTGAAACTTTCTGTAAGTGATGTAGGAGTAACTCCTTGCAGGAATTTCTCGTATCGGCTTCTCGTATCACAGACATCGGTTGTTGAAGTATAAGATACAGATAAGTTATTCTTTATTATACTCCCTTTACCATGATGGTCTATCTCACCTGCGATGCTTCTGGTAGTAAGCAGATTCCTTGGCATAGTAGAAGGAGTCCAATTGCCGAATTTTTCGACATGACGCAATTCGTTAACGTTATTTAAGTTTCCAAGTAACGTATAACGCTTGTGGTCTGTAAAGGAAAGCAGGAAAGCCCGGCCGAGCCATCGATCCTTCGTCCCCACAGCACCCTCTACATTGGCAGTATAGCCACGATGATATTCCTGTTTCAGGCTCACGTCCATCACAAACGACTTGGCATCCACATCATAGCCGAGCGCCTTACTTTTGTCGCTCTGTCGGTCATACACATTTATTTCCTTTACCGTATAATAAGGTAGATTCTCAAGTAACACCTTGCTGTTACCCTTAAAGAATGAGCGAGAGCCAAGCATCAGTTCGTCCACCTTTCTGCCGTTTACGAATATCTCTCCCGCTTTGTTTATCGTCACACCAGGCATCTGAGCAATCAGTGCATCCAACATTGAACCGTTAGGAAGTTTGAACGCATCGGCATTGTAAACAAGGGTATCGCCTCGGTAGAACATTTTCACCTTGGTAGCCTTCACAACGACCTCTTCCAGCATTTTTCCATTTGACGTCGCATCTTGATGTTGGGAAGGTCCAAATTCTTATTCCTGTTCGTTACCGTAAATGGCAACCATTTCTCACCATAACCGTCTTTAGTTGCATGAATGAAATAGGTTGTATTTTCCTGTGGCGTAAATGTAGTCCTATATTGATAAGCCGTAAGTTTACCATTCCTGTCTTTATATGAGGTACAGCATAGCGAATCTTGAATCATCGTACTATCACATTCATGAAGCGACAGAAGCACATTCTCCAATGCAGTACCAAGAAATTCATCTTCCACACAGCCTGAAAGGGTTACGGTCTGAGCAAATGATAATTCAGCAGAACAAAATAACAGATACAACAACAAATAAAATCTCATTTTGCAAAGATTACTAATGGTATATAATTTGTCTTTTGGTGTAAACACACATGTCTGTCCAGGTGACGTGCATACATCCCCATAAAACTTGGCTATCATGCGCAGAGATGTTGGACCGCAATCAGAGGTGTCGTGTTGTTTATAATGTGGAAAACGTTTAATATTCATCGTTTCTTTTCTGGATTTTTGTTAAATCTATATTGTACACTCAACATAAAATAAGAGGGGAGACTAAGATGCCACGTTTCAATGCAAGCCTGGGAGTTGAATGTGGTATGAGTTGACGATATCTGATGCAGCAGGTCGAAAGCTTTGACAGACGCAATCAGCTGCCCGTTAAAGAATGTACGGTTGATTTGTGCATTCCACAACAGGTTGTCGGTGCATAGCGAGCGGTCTGCATAGCTGCGGCGACTGTACATCCTGATGTCGGTGGAGAGATGTAACTTAAACGGCAAGTCGGCCTGAATGTTAGCCCCATAGTTGAAGTTCATATTATTAATGTCCTCGACATCTGCCAGACGCATTCCGTTCCACGAGACACCACTCAAAAGGGAGAGTACAAACCGCTCACTTTTGTATTCCAGCGTAAGGTTCTGCTCCGCGACGTGCTGTCTCACAGTACTTTTGGCATTGTCCTTCATATCTACAGCGTGCTGATAATTATAAACGGTGCGGCTCTCAATGTTCAGCCTGCGGTTCTCCGTCAATGCGCGGCGTAGATTTAGGCTACTGTTGTAGGTCCAGTTACCGTTCACATTGACAGGCATGAACGTATATGCACCTGTATTCCTGTTGTATATTGAATTCATGGCTTCAAGATTGTTCATGATAGTAATGGCAGAGCGGAGAAAGGCAAACTGTCCGTGAGTTCCGAAACGGGATGAGAACAGGAACGAGAGGTTATGCACTATGCCCGGACGCAAATTCGGATTGCCTTTTTGTATGGTAAGCGGATTGGATGTGTCGGTTAAATCTGCCACTTGTGCAAGATCGATCGGACGCATTTTTGTGTCGTAGTGCAGTTTATATGAATCATGCCATTGTCGGGTCTCAAGCTCAATGTCCACACTTGGCCTGAACAGCCAGCGGTGGTCTGAGGGACGCGCCGTGTTCTCGCCACGGATGTAAACACCGTTATTAGAGACATAGCGTGTGTTTAGTGCTGTCGTAAACGAGAAATAGCGTCCGCGGCGGCTGTCGTATACATGTTTATGCAACGAGGCGGTAACGTGCTCCTCATGCAGTGAGTTGTCTATGTCCGGACTGTTGTTTGCATCGCGTAGATGGAGGTAATCGGTTAATGACGGTAACATTTCGCCCGGACGGAAATTCTCATCCCAATCCAAACGGTAGAGATTGTTTTGTTCCTTTGTATGTTGCTGGTGGTGCGTCAGGTCAAAATACAGATGCCAGTCGGTCAGAAAGTGTATGGCATATCCGACACCGAACTGAAGGTCGTATGAGTGTGATTTACCTCTGAGGAGTCTATTCTGGATATCGTCGGGTGTTCCCCCGTCAGCATATTTCAGCCCATAGTAGCTGTTCCCGTCGTTTTTTGTGCCATTCCACAAGCCACTGGCTCTCAACATGAGGTCATCGCCCCACGGAAGAGCCTTGTGATAGTCAAATTTCTGTTCTGCCGTCCACCTTTTCCCGCTGTTGGATGATGCGTCCTGCACATTGTTGACCATGATGCCGAGCATTTCACTGCTCTGGCTTGTGCTGAAAATACTGTCCAGAACTTGCACCAGGTCCTCACCGGGCTGTTCCGTAAACTGGGCACTTCGTATCATCGCGTCATTGTCATAATCAGAATAGTCGAACCGTGTGTCGGAAATAAGTCCGACACGTTTGAGTGTGAGCTTGTTCTCTGCTTTGAGTTTGAGGCCTTGCTTTGTCGCCACACCGCTGCTATATCCGAATATGTCACCTTGCTGTATAAATTGCTGTGAGGCAGTCCGCTGCTCGCTGTGCGACTTGTTCCACAACAGTGAGGCATTAAGCACTTCCTTATAGTGTCCGTGTTTGTCGTCAACCAGCAACTCTCCACCTACATTGTAAGTATCCGTGTCGCTTTCCGGACTGTCCGACTGTCCCCATTTACCGTCCTCACCCGGGTGGCGCGACTCGTTGATATTATTGGCATTGCCAAACAATGAGATTCTTGAGTTGTCTGTGAACCGAAGTGCGAAGCCGCGTCCCATCCATCTCCCGTGTGTGCCCGCGCCGGCTTCCGCATTACCGAGATAGCCAATACTGTATTCCTGTTTCAGTTTGACATTCATAATGAAGTCAGGACGTTCTATATCTTTGCCTGCCAACTGGCTGCGCTCACTACGCTGATTAAAGAACTGTAGCTTATCCACCGTATAATAAGGCAGATTGTCAAGCATGATACGGTTATTGCCCTTGAAGAAGTCCTTGCCGTTGAGTGTCAGATAGTCCACTTTGCGACCATTCATGTATATGTCACCATTATCATGCAGCTCGCAGCCTGGCACATTTTTCACCAACGATTCAAGCATCGACCCTTCTGTCAGTTTGAATGCTCTCGCGTCAACTTCTATCGTGTCGCCTTTATAACACAGTTTTACACGTGTGGCCTTCACTGTGACCTCATCCAGCGAGACCTCCTTATCTGAGAATACACGTTGGAGAAGCATGTCGGGAAAATGGAACGAGTTGAGCCGTGCCGGATTTTTCATTTCGACGACCATCTCGTTTGTTTCATAGTCTGTATGTTCTACACGAATACGAAACGTAGTATTACGTCGCGGAACGGTCAATTGCCATACCTGAGCGTCGTGGCTTCCATTTCCTGGTTGTGTACGCACTGTATCAAGCACGTGCCCATCAAGGTTCATGACTGTCACAAATGCATTTCTGACACCATACCGCGTGAAAGAATCCCTTACAAACTGACTAACGAATATGCTGTCTTTCTGTTCCGCCAATATGATTGAAGGAATCAGAAGTAATACATGCAAGAATAAGAATCTCATTGTTCAAATTTCGGTGTTGTATAAGCTTGTGGGTGAATTATTCACCCACAAGCTTTTCATTAAATAATCACATGATCATTGAGTTACTTGGCAACCACAACTATGTGTTGTATAGTCCCATTTGCAACTTCCCTCTTTACCACCAGTATACTGATAACATGAACCAGAGCATGTATCATCAGTAGTCTTGGAGTGACAAACATTAGGATCTGTATCTCCTCCCAACACACCCATCATCTGGGTTGTTGGCAGAACAACAGAAGAACCAATAGTGAACTTTTTTAGTCTTTTCATTGGGCTTGTTTGTTTTATTATTCGACAATCACACTGCCTCTTTCGCAGATAGCTACTCTGCTCCCAAAGGCATAGTGCTTCGGCCATTGATATCTTGCAAGATATTTTTTCTGTGATTTCATTATTAGCAATCATAGCTAAATCTTTTAACACATATTCTTTTGGAAGTATAGTCGTAGCATGAGCGGATGCCGACGGGATTGACGTTGCCATAATAATCTTCGGTTTGCGGATGGACAAGAGGGGCGCCATACACCTCATTGGTTGAAGCCTGCAAGATAGGGTGATGGTTTTTCTTGGCAACTTCCAATAAATTGATAGTCCCCCAAACTGCAGCCTTTGTTGTGTAAAGCGCATTCTTCTGATAATGGACAGGTGATGCGGGGCATGCAAGGTTGAATATCAACGAAACATTATCACATTGAATTGGTGTTGTAACATCGTGATTTACCAATGAAAACCGATTGTCCTCCAACAGATGTCGGATATTCTCCATACGTCCTGTGTAGAGATTGTCCATACACAGAACTCTATATCCGTCTTTGATTAGCCGGTCACACAAGTGGGAGCCTATAAATCCGGCGCCTCCTGCCACTAACGCTGTCTTATCTTCATTTACTCTCACCATGTTTCTTCTGATGTCAGTTTATATGTATATCTATTTTTTATCTTTTCGGCTGCAAATATACAATTATTATTGTATATAGTGAAAACAGAATTTTAATTTTATTTGTATATTTCTCTGTATTTTCAGTACTTTTGTATCTGTTTATTAGATATAATATATACAATTATAAGAGCCTGTTTAAATTTTCCTCAATAATAA